>NZ_JAMPLB010000010.1:0-186273 GCF_039962325.1 Leptolyngbya sp. PL-A3 | reverse complement strand
AAGCCAAGAGTATCTTTCGCTATGGTTTCGACCACCTGCGTCAAATCCTACTGAATCTGGAGTTATTCATCGATGAGTTTTTCCACGTCCTTCAATTTTTGTCCTGTACCTAGCATTCCATGCTGTTTCTCCTAATCAAGTCTTTAGTTAAGCAACCCCGATACAGAAACTGCCGAAGATTCTGGCCTATCCGCCTCTACTCTGACCGCCTCCGGCAGAATGGTGGGCTCATCGTCGATCGCCAGCAAAAATTGAATTAATGCGGTCTGATCCTCCGGACTGAAACCGGCCCTGGCATCCACCCAATATTCATGGCCGCTGCCATCTGCATGAATCATCTGCAAATCGGGGTTCTGACGATTGGCGGTGACGGCAACTTGCCGTAGATTGCGATCGAGTAGGACCCGCAAGCTGGCCTCTGGATCGGGTTTGCGGTTCTGTACCAGCGTGCCGGCCAAGCCTATCTCATCCGGATTGGCAACGCTATAGCTGCCGTCTGCGTCCTGTTGCAGGGCAGTGGCGGTGGCAGCCGCCCCACCATCATGAAGATAGGGAGCCGTCACATAAAGCCCCACCAAGTTCTGCACCTTATAGCCCCCATTGCTGTTGAACGCGTAGGCAAGCTCCTGGTTCTGTTCGGGAGTAATGTCTGTGGGAACCGAGAGAATTTTGGGCTCTGTGGGCAGTGGCACCCGAATATTGGCGGGATAGGTTTCAGGGGGCACCATCGCGGGTGGCAATTTCGCCAGGGCTGTGGCGCGGGAGGGCTGTGACTTCACTTCCTCGATAGGAATGACATCGTGGTTGGTGAAATAGCGACCGCTATGGCACTGAGCGCAATTGGCATTGGCAAATACTGCGGCCCCTTGCTTAAGGGTGTCCGGCTCGACCTCAAAGGGATAAGGGGGTGGCGCCAGGGTGTTCTGGTAGGCGGACATGCCATTGACCTGACTGGCGAAAGGCTTACCGGGGGAATTAGCCACCAGCCCATCCAGAATGAAGACGGAACCTTTGGGAAATCCTGGCATTCGCACCACCTGATTGAGGCCGGGAGTGCCGGGGGTGGGGTCGCCTTTCTCAAAGAATTCGGATGGTTTTGCTCCATCGGGTAGCCGAAATCTCGAATCTGCGGCGTTTTGCAGCATTGTCCCCAGCATGGTCTCCTGGTCCATCCCCAGCAAATATTTGCTGAAGTAGGCTCCGGTAGTGGGGTCGGAGTTGACGGCATGAACGTTGTTGTTGAGGGTGGTCAACCCGTGGAACCAGCCCACTGAAGCGAAGCCACTCCAACCATAAGGGTAGGTGTCGTGGGTGTAGGAGGACGGAATTTGGGCTGGATTGTTGACGTTATCGGGGCTGGAATCGAAATTCCCCGGTGCCCAGGCGAGTAGCTGTGCATCGACGGCATCTTCCAGAGCTTTAGCATCGGGCAGTTTCACCGTTTGACCAAAGCCGTTAATGTAGGAGCGATCGCCCAACCCCACGGTCAACGGATTCACCCCCGTTTGCCGGAACATGGCGGCAGAGTTAGTGGCGAATGCCTGCAACAATCCTGAATCTAAATCACTGTTGGGGGCACCTTCTAAAACACGCCCAGTTTCGGCATCAACGGTGGAATGGCAGACAGCACAGCTTAAACCAACCCGCAGCTTTGCACCTTCTTTATGGGCAATCATTCCCAGGGGCAGCAGGCTACCTTTCGGTACATCCAGTCCCGTATTCAGCACGGTTCCCGCTGGAAAGTTGCGGCCTCCAACGGTGACATCCTGATCCAGCTTAATTTGCAGGTTGGTTGTGGGTTGCCCTTTCAGAGCCAGAATCGCTTTGCCCATGCTGATGGGGTTAATAGGACCTGCGATGGCCCCCACCACATCGGTAAAGAAATACTCGTTGCCGAAGGTTTCCCGGTAGAAGGCATCGCGTCCTAACTCAATCAAATCATCCGTAATGGCAAGGGCACCCTGTTCGGGGGCTAGTTGCACGCGACCCGCTTCTGTTTGCCTTAAAACGTCTGCCTCTTCTGCACTCACAACTCGGCCCAGGATATCAAAGGAACCAACCTGAGAAGGCGGAGCCTGGGTAACGGGCGTGAAGGTATTTTTGAGGTCAGGGGCTTTCGTGGGAAAGGTTAATTTGATGTTGTAGGCTAACAGGACAACGCTAACCAGAACGATCAGAAGTGCCAGAATGGGGCGGCGTTTGGGGGTATTGATGCTATCCGACATCGGTAATCTAGAGCCTGCTTAGCCAGAAGGTGCATATCTCCGATACCATCGCAAATTTGGAGTAGGGCTATATCTATCCCATGAGCGAGTTGGAATAGGGAGGCAGGCTGAAGTTTAAAGGGGCGATCGCAATTCCTCCTTGCGGTAGCACGATCTCATACCTCCTGCGAGAGCTTTCCTTAAGGATTAGGGTTACTGCAAGCTGAGCTTCCTTGGGTGAGAGGTGTTTTGGAACATCCAAAAGGGCTTAGCCTGCAGGATGGTTGACTCAAGTGATTGATTAAGGCGTTGGGAGATCAAGTTTCCAGGACGATCGCCCTTCTGTGGCGGGTTTTGCTTCGGATGGTCCTGGTGTCGGGGCGGCGGGAGGCCGGGGACGAAGCGTGTAGTGAATTTCCACGTCTCCATAGGTAACTGGGTTGTCGGTAACCAGAGCGCTCTTCAACACATCACTGGTACCGCTGGCAATATATTGAACGGCCAGGGCTGCCAGCAAAACGCCCAAAACTCGGGTAACAACATTGATGCCGGTTCGCCCAAAAACTTTGGCTAACCAGGTCGCCAGGCCGAAGAGCCCATAAGTCAGGAGCAACACGAGGGCGACGACGCCTAGAATGAGCGCAAAACCCAGGCGATCGCCATCTACCTCACTGGTAAAAATCAGCAAGCTGGCTAAAGTCCCAGGACCCGCGAGCAAAGGAATGGCCAGCGGAAATACACTCACATCCTCTCGCTGTTGGGCTTCTTGCTCTTCTTCGGGGGTTTCTCGCTCCTGCTGGGCGAACACCATGTCAACACCAATCTTGAGAAGCAGTAACCCAGCGGCAATTTCAAAGGCTTCGAAACTAATGCCCAGGTAGCGCAGCAGTAGATTACCCGTAAAGCTAAAAACGAGCAAAATAACGGCTGCCACCAGCACCGCTCGTCGGGCAATGCGATTCTGCTCTTCAGGAGGATATTTGCCCGTCAAGCTAATAAATAGGGGCAGTAAGCCAACCGGATCAATGACTACGAAGAAGGTCAAAAAAGCTCTAGCAAAAAGAGAAAGCATAGGGAGGGAACCGTAAGGGAGCTGGCACGGGCTAACGGCAGAGGTCTTTTATCGATCTACCTGTTACGGTAGATGCTTTCTGTCTTGGGGTGATTCAAGCTGCACATTAAGGCTTGTGGATTAAACAATGCGAGATAAACGTTTTGAGCGGCTGAGCTGAGCATTTAGCCCGTCCTACAAGAATTGCAGTTTATCTGATTTATGCTGCAGAGTCTGTCTCTGAATTGCCTGTACTTGTGTTTACCGGGATAGCGCTTTCGCATGGAAACCTATGACGTTGTTTTGATTGGGGCAGGACACAACAGTTTGGTGTGTGCTGCTTACTTGCTAAAAGTGGGTTACTCCGTTCTGTTGCTGGAAAAGAATTCCATTCCCGGAGGAGCGGCCACCACAGAAGAGTTGATGCCAGATGAGGCACCCGGGTTTAAGTTCAACCCCTGTGCAATCGACCATATCTTTATTCATCTGGGACCTGTGGTTCAGGAGTTAGAACTGAATAAATATGGTCTGGAATATCTTTTCTGCGATCCGGTTGTGTTTTGTCCACACCCCGACGGCAAATATTTTCTAGCCCATCGCTCTGTCGAAAAAACCTGCGCCGAAATTGCCCGCTTTAGCCCCCGCGATGCTCAAAAATATGCTGAATTCGCCGAGTTCTGGCAGCGGGTTGTTGGGATGCTCATTCCCATATTTAATGCACCACCCAAATCTGTGGTGGATATGCTGGGCAATTATGATTTAAACAAGCTCAACGATGTTTTTTCCCTGATAGGTTCTTCGGATAAGACCCTGGATCTAATCCGAACCATGTTCACCAGCCCCATGGATCTGATCAATGAATACTTTGATTCAGAATTTCTCAAGGCTCCTCTGGCGCGGTTAGCGGCGGAACTGAGTACGCCGCCCTCCCAGAAAAACATGGCAGTCGGTTCCATCATGATGACCCTGCGCCACAACCCGGGTATGGCTCGTCCTCGCGGTGGAACGGGAGCTTTATCCAAGGCATTGGTTCGGTGTGTGCAGGATTTGGGCGGTATTATTCGCACCGAACAGGATGTGCAAAAAGTACTGGTGGATGAAGGCAGAGCCGTTGGGGTGCGCCTTGCTAATGGCAAGGAGTATCGAGCCAAGGACGGTGTGATTTCTAGCCTGGATGCTCAACGTCTGTTTCTTAAGCTTGTGGACCCGAAAGATGTGGATGCAGCGAATCCGGAGCTGCGGGAACGGGTCGATCGCCGTATCACTAACCACAACGAAGCTATTCTCAAAATCGACTGCGCCCTATCCGAGCCACCACGCTTCATCCATCACCAACACCGGGATGAAAACATGATGGGTGCTGTGCTGATTGCTGACTCGGTGGCTCAGGTTGAACTGGCCCACACCGACCCTAACATCGGCAGGATTCCCCTGGAAGACCCATCCATGTATGCGGTTGTGCCAACCATTCGCGACCCGTCGATGGCTCCTGAGGGCAAACATACCCTATGGATTGAGTACTTTGTTCCCTACCAGATTGCTGGTGCCGAGGGCACTGGGCTAAATGGTACGGGTTGGACGGAGGAACTGAAGAACAAAGTGGCCGATCGCGTCCTGGCAAAATTTGCCGACTATGCTCCCAATGTCAGTTCCTCGATCATTGCCCGTCACATTGAAAGTCCTCCAGAACTGGAACGCCGTATTGGTGTTACCAAGGGCAACTACTATCACCTGGATATGACCTTTGACCAGATGATGTTTTTCCGCCCACTGCCCGAGTTGGCCAACTACAAAACGCCGATTGAGGGACTATTTCTGACAGGGGCAGGCACTCATCCGGGTGGCTCGATCTCTGGCTTGCCAGGTCGCAACTGTGCGCGGGTTTTCTTGCAAACGCAACGGCCCCTGGTCCAAGCCCTCACGGATGCTGGGGAAATGATTAAATCTACCGCCAGTTCGCTCTTTAACCTCTCATAGCAGGGGTTATGGAACGTGTTAACCCTACACGTTCCATCGTTGGTGTTTAGGTTTCATCTTGCATAGCCGCTAGCCTGCACCCCAAGAAGATCAGTGGTGTCTTCTTGGGGTGTAGGTTTTGTGACCCTATAAATAGCAAGGTGCAAGTGCGTTAAGACAGCGTAGTAGCAACGTTGCCTACAATGCGACGATTACGCGTTTGAACCTACTGTAATGTGATGCGTTATCTAGGATGTTATGGGTTTCATTCATAACATCCTAGATAACTGCGTCAGTGCCGAATAATATGCGAATGGCTCAGGCATAGAGGCTTGACCCGGTTCAGCAATATAGATTAGTGTCCTATGTTTAGCCCACACAGCATTGGAAAAGGCTGGTGATCTTGCAAGCTGGAGTTTGTTTGAGTCGTAAATCGATGGATAGCTAATGACTTCCATTGCATCGTGATTGTTCCAGTTCAATCAATTTGTGATGTGCGGAAGTGGGAATAAGGATGTTCGCAAATGCCTAAATGGAAATTGACAACCGAGTTTACGTTTGATGCTGCCCACTACATCCGAGATTATGATGGGCCCTGCGGTCGTATGCATGGGCATACCTATCGTGTACGCCTGGAAGCAGCCTCTCGCCAGTTGCACGCTTCTGAATATTGTCCCCATGCGGTGATGGTGGCGGATTTCCGAACTCTGCGTTGGGCAAAGCGTGATGTTCTCAAGGGAGGATTAGATCATTGCGTTTTGAATGAGGTGTTACCCGAAGGGTATGAGACTACGGCTGAGATGATTGCTCAGTTCATTTATGACAAGACCAAAAAACAATTACCTGAAGGGGTAAGCCTCAAGGTTGCGGTGTCTGAGACGCCGGGCTCTTGGGCCGAGTACGAGGATGACTAAAGAGGAAACGATGACGATTTCAAGCGCAACGCAGACCGAGCTTTATTCAGAAGAAACCGAGGTGCCGGTTGTCGAGACGTTTCACTCAGTTCAAGGGGAAGGGGCATGGGCTGGAACCAGTGCCTTTTTTATCCGCCTGGCAGGTTGTGATGTTGGGTGCTCCTGGTGTGACACAAAGCAGTCATGGAGTGCCCGTCGTCATCCTGTACGCAGAACGGCTGACTTGATTGCCGAGGCAAAAGCAGCAAACCCGGCGATCGCCATCATCACAGGCGGTGAACCCCTCATGCACAACCTTGGTTCTCTCAGCACCGGATTAAAAGCCGCTGGTCTGCCCGTGCATCTTGAAACTTCTGGAGCCCACCCGTTTAGTGGCATCTTTGATTGGGTTACTTTCTCCCCAAAACAATCTAAACCCCCTCATCCAAGTATCTATCCACACGTGGGTGAATTGAAGGTCGTCGTTGCCAATGCCGCTGACTTGGAATGGGCAGAGCGCCATGCGGCAAAAGTGCCAGCCAATGCCATGAAACTTCTACAACCGGAATGGAATACCTCTGACAGCTATTCCCTCATTTTTGATTACGTTCTGCGCCATCCTGAGTGGCGAATTAGCTTACAAACTCATAAATTCACGAATATTCGATAGGAGTCACCGATGAGCACCCCCAAGGCGATTGTTTTGTTATCCGGTGGTTTGGATTCTGCGACTTCGGCGGCTCAGGCGATCGCCGACGGTTACGACCTGATCGCCCTATCACTTCACTACGGCCAGCGCCACGATCGCGAACTCGATGCTGCCAAACGCGTCGTCGAGCATCTGGGAATTAAAGAACACTTCGTTGTGGATGTGAACCTGGCCCAGTGGGGTGGCTCTGCGCTCACGGATCAGGCGGTTGACGTGCCAACAGGTGGTGTGAAAACTGGCGAGATTCCTAATACCTATGTGCCGGGGCGGAATACAGTGTTTTTGGCGATCGCCCTCTCCCTGGCCGAAGCCAAAGGAGCCGAAGCCATTTACCTTGGCATCAACGCTGTGGACTACTCCGGCTATCCCGACTGCCGTCCCGATTATCTGGCCGCTGTTCAACACCTTGCAACTCTCTCCTGCAAAGTCGGGTTGGAGGGCCATGCGCCCAAACTTGTAGCTCCTTTAGTTATGGATTCCAAGGTGGATATTGTCCACCGAGCCTTGCGATTGGGGGTTCCCATCCATTTCACCTGGTCGTGCTATCAGGGTAATGATGAACCTTGCGGAGTTTGTGACTCTTGCCGAATTCGCGATCGCGCCCTGATTGAAGCCGGTAGATCTGACCTCGCGTCACAGGTGGGGCAGTCCTTGTATGAGCAGGAGACAACTACTTCTATGTGATGGGTTTAACTGGTGATGACAGCGATCGCCCAATGGACAGCCTACTTCCTGCGGGCCCACGTCTATCAAGACAGAGAGGCTTGTCAAAGAATTAATGGGAGCGATCGCCCCCATTCATGGTTACAGTGCTTAGCGTTGCTGAATTAGATCAACAAGCTTACTCCCGAACTTGAAGCACGATTTTGCCACGGGTGCGTCCGCTCTGGCTCAACTTATGGGCTTCTACTACCTGGTCTAGCGGTAGCACGGTTTCAACAATCGGTTTGACCTGCCCTTGATCAATGAGTTGTGCCATCTCGGTTAGCCAATCCGCTCTGGGTTGAATGAAGACATAAGCACTCCGGCATTGATGAGCAGCCGCTTTTTCTTCAGGTGGAGGCGAGATAACAGAAACTAAAATGCCACCCGGTTTCACAACTTGCCAGGAACGTTCTTGAACATCCCCACCCACGGTGTCAAACACCACATCTACAGGATTAACAACGTCCTCAAACTGAGTGGTTTGGTAATCAATCACCTCATCAGCACCCAACTCCAACAAAAAGTCTCGGTTTCGAGCTGAGGCTGTGCCTATCACATGGGCCCCTTTCCAATGGGCAAACTGAACGGCGTAGCTTCCGACACCGCCTGCTGCCGCATGAATCAAAACTCGTTGCCCTGGTGATAACTGAGCGGCTTCAAATAGGCAGTGCCAGGCTGTAATTCCTGCCAGAGGCACTGCTGCGGCATGAACGTGATCAACGGTTTTGGGCTTAAGTGCGACTTCTGAAGCTTTGACAGCGACGAACTCTGCATACGTGCCATCCCGTTGAATATCAGGGCGCGAGTAGACCTCATCTCCCGGCTTGAAGGTAGTCACATTAACACCAACGGCTTCCACAACCCCAGACACATCCCATCCCAAAATTAAGGGTAAATCGTAATCAATAAAGCCTTGAAGATATCCTTCCCGGATTTTCCAATCCACTGGGTTGATAGCGGCGGCATGAACCCGAATCAAAACGTCGTCTTCGGCGATCGCCGGTAAAGGCACATCCTCGTACGTCAGAACCTCTGGGCCTCCGTAAGCGTGAATGCGAACTGCTTTCATCGTCGTCATCGCCCTTCTCCTCGGATGTTTCGTCTTGATTCTAAAGAATCTACGTCATACTTGCATATTCAGGCTTTCTGTATCTTGTTGTGGATGGTGTGCTTTTCACCGCATACACAGCAAGTGGTGGAGCCTAAATCCTAATGTTGATGCATTTGTTGAATAAAGTCTGATTGAACCCATTGGTTCAAATTAATGGCTTTTAGGCATTCGTTACCCGGTATCTGGGTGAGTTGCTGGATGTGTAAATTCAACCAGTCCGGACGAACCGTAGTTTCTGAGAAGAAGCGCCCAGGCTGATTGTGATAGGAGGTGCTTAACGTTTGGGAAACGATCGCCGGATCAACGCGTGTCCACTGGCTGACTAACTTAAGTGCTGCAGGGGTTTTGTCATACCACTGTTGGGCGGCAGTTAAAGCTTTCAGATAGCCGATCACAACCTCTGGATAAGCGTCTGCTAATGCAGCACGCACAACCACACCATAGAATACAGGCAAATTTTCTAGACGCTGATTGCAGAGATAACGAAAATTTCCCTCGCGACAAGCGACATCATGGAATGGGGCAAAGTGGGCGTAACTATCGGCTAAATCAGTTGGGAATTCAAATTTCTTAGATGGTTTTGGATGCTCGAGGGAAGTGAGTTGAACATCACTGAGAAGATTGGCCGCTTGTAGCGATCGCATCACCATACCATGCGCGGAAGAATGAAAAGGAACGGCCAGCACTCGGCCTCGCAAGTCTTCAATACTTTCTAGATTTGATTCATTAGGCACAATCATTGCATTGCAAGAACCATCCGGATTGGATGATACAAAGCTAACCAATCGAGTTTTTTGTGCGTCTGTCTTTTCTGCTTGAATCGCACTCAACAAGAGTGGGTAATCTCCTAATATGCCAATATCTAACTTTCCAGAATGCAATCCCTCAATAATGGGTGCGCCTGTTGCAAAGTCAGGCCAGCGAATTTGATACTGAGTATTACTGTAGCGTCCATCTTTTGGTAAAAAGTGTTCCAACAAACCCAACCGCTGCATAATTAGCCCCGCTGTGATCGCTGGAATCGTACGGTTCTGCACCCCAATGGATAACGTGAGTGTTTCCGGTTTGCGGGGATTGGAATCACGCAGGAGAAAGTTGGGCGATCGCAATCGTACACCTGAAGCACTGTTCATCGGCTTAGTTTGCTGAATCAGCGCAACAAACTTTTGAACTGGATTGAGATGAATAGCCTTCTGGGTTTTCAAATTCGTTTCATTCGAGGACTCAAGCTGCTTTGACGTTAGAAGATATATATTCCCAGCGAGAGCAAACTCTTGTAATGAAATAGCGGTAACGTTTTTCGATTGACAATCCAGTTTGAAATCAAACTCAGATGCAAATCCCACATAACTCCCCTGGGTAATGTAAGTTCGCATTAAGCTAACGGTGTCAACGGTTTCGAGCCGTGGAAATGCTGCTAACGATAACCCCAATTCTGAAAGTCGTGACTCAAGCACGAGCCGACTGGGAGAACCTTCGGGCAGTACAACCCAAGCACTCTGTTTTAAGTCTTGAATGCTCAGCCAGCTCTGCTTGGCTAACGGATGAGTTGAGGCGACAAAGGCAGAGTAATGGATGCCATCGATGCAGGTTGCATGAATATCTGACCCATCAGAGCTGACATCAGAAAAGCCGACATCAACCTGTCGGTCAGTCATGGCTCGATATAGTGCTTCGACTGATTCAAAAACAACACATTGGGTTTGAATTTCAGGATATTTCTGGCGGTAGTTAAACAAGATATTGGGTAGCCAGCCCTCGGCGATCGCCCCAGTACAACCAATCTTTAAGTTGCCAACTTTTCCCTGCTTAATTTCTTCAATTCCTTGCAAAAGCTGATTCTCAACCTGAATTAATTTGGGTGCTTCTTCCAACAAAAAACGCCCTACTTCAGTTAGCTCAACTTTTCGCCCGACTCGACTAAATACTGAGGTTCCCAATTCGGATTCCAGGGATTTAATTTTGGCACTCACCGCAGGTTGCGTCAGATTCAGAACATCCGCAGCATCCGTAAAACTGAGATGTCGGGCAACCTCTAGAAAAACTTTAATTTGGTAGATTTCCATGGATTTGGGGGAGGGCGATCGCCTGCATTGAACCAACAGCATTTCTGCATCAAATTATTTTATTGATCCATAGAAGACTTGAATATATATCGGATTACATTTGGCACAGAATGGAATGACGTTGAGCCCAGTTGACGAAATGCGACGTTAAACAGAGCTGTTTAGAATTTGTGACGGAACCACAATGATTAGGCTAGTCACCCATAGTTTTCTCTGATCTCAGCCGAATCCCTCAACGAAAAGCTTTTCTGAATTTAATAAGGAGATCTGTATGAGTCCCCAAAATACTCAGTGGATGAGGACAGATGTGCTTGTCATCGGTGGCGGTACTGCCGGAACCATGGCGGCCATCAAAGCGCGACAGGCCAATCCTGAAGCGGATGTGCTGATTCTAGAAAAAGCCAATATTCGTCGCAGTGGGGCGATCGCCATGGGCATGGATGGCGTTAACACGGCCGTCATTCCCGGTCACTCTACCCCGGAACAGTACACGCGTGAAGTGACGATCGCCAACGACGGCATTGTGGAGCAAAAAGCAGTTTACCAAACAGGCAAACTGGGCTTTGAAGTGATTCAAGAGCTGGAAAGCTGGGGCGTCAAATTCCAGAAAGACCCCGAGGGTAACTATGACCTGAAGCAAGTGCATCGAGTCGGCAAATATGTGTTGCCCATGCCGGAAGGCAAAGACCTGAAAACCATTCTGACGCGACAGGTGAAGCGGCATAAAGCTAGAGTCACTAATCGTGTGATGGCAACCCGTGTGTTGGTGCGGGACGGACGGGCGATCGGTGCAGTTGGGTTTGATGTTCGCAATGGCGATTTCATCGTCATTCAGGCCAAAGCGGTCATTCTCTGCACCGGAGCCTGTGGACGGCTGGGGCTTCCGGCGTCTGGATATCTTTACGGTACCTATGAGAACCCAACCAATGCTGGAGATGGCTACTCAATGGCCTATCACGCTGGTGCCGAACTGAGCAACATCGAATGCTTCCAAATCAATCCCCTGATTAAGGATTACAACGGGCCTGCTTGCGCCTATGTGGCTGGCCCGCTGGGCGCTCAAACCGTGAATGCGGAAGGTTATCGCTTCATCAACTGCGATTACTGGAGCGGCCAGATGATGCTGGAAGTTTGGAAAGAACTCAATTCTGGTAAAGGCCCCATCCAGCTCAAAATGACGCACCTGGATGACGACACGATCGCCGAAATTGAATCCATCCTATGGGCCAATGAACGCCCCAGTCGAGAACGCTTCCATACGGGACGGGGCGAAAATTACCGCACCCATGGCGTTGAAATGAATATCTCCGAGATTGGGCTGTGCAGCGGTCACAGTGCATCCGGTGTGTGGGTGAATGAAAAAGCGGAAACGACAGTGCCCGGGCTTTACGCTGCGGGGGATATGGCCAGCGTGCCGCACAACTACATGATTGGGGCATTTGTGTTTGGGCGATTGGCAGGGGAGAATGCGATCGCCCACATCCAAGACTTGGATCATTTAGAACCCGACCCAGAGTTTTTAGAAGCTGAAAAAGCTAGAATTTACGCTCCTTTGAATCAACCTAATGGTATTCCACACACACAGGTGGAATACAAACTGCGGCGATTAGTAAATGATTATCTGCAACCGCCCAAAGTGAGCCAAAAAATGGAAATTGGCCTGCAAAACTTTGTCCGTTATCAGGAAACCCTGGAATTAATGGGTGCTCGCGATCCGCACGAACTTATGCGCTGCATGGAAGTGCATTTCATTCGCGATTGCGCAGAGATGGCAGCCCGTGCTTCTCTGTACCGTCGTGAAAGCCGATGGGGACTGTATCACTATCGCTTAGATTATCCCGAAAAGAACAATCAGGAATGGTTCTGTCACGTCAATTTGAAGAAGGATGATTCCGGTGAAATGGTGTTCTTCAAGCGTTCAATTACTCCCTACATAATCGACGTTGATGTCAGCCGAGAAGTTTACGACGTTGCAACGCGATAACCATTCACATTTCTAACAATAGGATTTTGATCGTATGGCACTAATCAACCAACGCGTCGATGTTCCCGTCATCGTCGATGAATCCAAATGTCTCGAAAAATGCACAGCCTGTATCGAAGTTTGTCCGTTGGATGTTTTAGCTAAAAATCCAGAAACCGGCAAAGCCTACATGAAATACGACGAGTGCTGGTTCTGCCTCCCTTGCGAAAAAGAATGTCCCACCGGAGCCATTACCGTCCAAATTCCCTTTCTGTTGCGCTAGTTTCGCTCAAACCTGAAGTCGAGAAAGGCCGGGGTCTGCTTCAAAACCCCAGCAAAGCGAAGCGGCTTAACGCCTCCTTCCCAAGGTCTCCTTGCCGAGGGGGGTCTGGGGGAACGGGCAGCCGTCCCTCCAGTCTGGGGGTTTGGGGGGCGACGCGCCCCCCAGCCAGATTTATGCAAACCCCCCAGCTTATGTAGTGCCATTCCCCTAAAAACGAACTCTAGAACAGTGTCTATGACTGCCAATACCGATTCCGAATTAAGCCCATGGCTGGAGATGCTGCGATCGCCCGAAGAAAGCGATCGCCTCGTCGCCGTCAAAACCCTACAACACCTCGGAGATGAAGACGCACTCAATCCTCTAATCACAGCCCTTCAGGACGAGAGCACAACCGTTCAAAAGCTAGCCGTAACAGCACTCTGGGAACTCGCCAATCCAACAGCCGTTCCTGCCTTAATTGAATGCCTTGCCTCACCTGATGAAGAGGTTCGCGACGAAGCTCAATCCGCTTTAGGAGAGTTAGTCTCTTCTGATCATCTGTTGTTATTACTTGATGCGTTGCAACAAGGAAACATCCATCAACAACTAAGTGTCTTGTTCCTGCTACAAAAGATTCACGATGTGCAGTGTTTACCGTATATCTTGCCGTTCTTTAAATCTAATCAGCCTGAGCTACGCGAAGCTGCCGTGATTACTCTGCGGTATCTGAATCAGGTGAAAGAGTGTCCAGAGGCGATCACCCTTCTCTCCGATCCAGACGCAACCGTCAGACGTGCCGCCACCCTAACTTTGGGACATTTAGCCGATGCCGATATTGTTTCTGCTCTTTGTCGTGCCTTAACGGAGGATGCTGATTGGCAGGTGCGACGTAACGCGGCCAAATCCTTAGCATTACACGCCAATTCATTAGCAGTATCAGCTTTAGAAACGGCATTAGCTGATGACCACTGGCAAGTTCGCAAATTCGCCCTGCAAGCTCTGCAAAAAACACCCGACGATCGCACTCTGCCCGCACTTATTCAAGCTCTCGCGGATGAGTATTCCGATGTGCGTCGGGATGCGGCGATCGCCCTCGGCACCCTCAAAAATCCAGCCGCTCTCAATGCCCTTCAGCAAGCCTTAGATGACCCCGATCGAGATGTCTGCATCTACACGCAACGCGCCATCAAATCTATTCAAGAAGCCTTGCAAGAACCCTCCAATGCCTAACGTAGAAACCCTTTCTCAACCGACCCATCTATCAGACTCAGCATCTGTAGAAGACCGTAAACAAGACGTTGTGCAACGGCTCAAACAGATTATCGAACCCATTCTTAATAACGACATCATCAGCTTAGGCATGGTGCGTAACCTGCGGGTTGTGGATGATTACGTTTACCTGCGTCTCTACGTGGGTCAACACCAGCACAGACTGCAAGAACAAATTCAGACGACTTTATCTTCGCTCTCCTGGTGTAAAAAGACTTACGTTCAGCTCTGCACCATTCCGGGTGTTCATACAACTCTCGCCATCTCAAGTGGTAAAGGTGGTGTCGGAAAATCAACCGTCGCCGTTAACTTAGCAGCAGCTCTCACTCTACAAGGGGCCAAAGTTGGTCTGCTCGATGCCGATGTCTACGGTCCCAATGTGCCCCAAATGCTGGGTGTAGACCTATCGGATGTGCAGGTTATCGATACTCCCAACGGGCAGCGGTTTCAACCCCTGGAAGCCCATGGAATTAAAGTAATGTCGGTTGGGCTTCTGGCAGAGCCCGATCACCCACTTGCATGGCGTGGGCCAGTGCTACATAAGATCATTACCAAATTTATCCATCAAGTCGATTGGGGCGATTTGGACTATCTGCTAATTGACCTGCCTCCCGGAACTGGAGATGCCCAAATCACCATTATTCAGGAGAGTCCGATTTGTGGCGTTATTTTGGTGACAACGCCTCAGCAGGTGGCGATCGCCGATGTTCGTCGCAGTGTCCATATGTTTCGTCAAGTGGGTGTTCCAGTTCTCGGCATTGTTGAGAACATGAGTTACCTGACAAGCCCCACAGGTGAAACGCTACCAATCTTTGGAAGTGGGGGTGGTACTCAGTTATCAGCGGAGCTTCAGACTTCCCTACTGGGTCAGATTCCAATAGATGCTCGTATTTGCACCGGCGGTGATACTGGAAAACCGTTGGTATTGACGGAGCCGACATCGGCGATCGGTCAAGTGTTGATGCAGACCGCAACCGCTCTTGAAGCAACATTCTGTGCCGTGAGTAGTTGTCTCTAATTTTTGTGGGGCGGGCAAGATGCCCATCCCACAAAAATTAAGAGCTGATTTCAGTGTCACTCGTGTAAAGCTCCATCACACCTTGCTAGTTTTGAATTGTGTGAGCAGAGCAGCATGTTTCCGAGAACCGAAAGCCTTGGAAAGGATTGATGCTACGTATGCAGCATCAATCCTTTCTAGGGCTTTTCAACCTACTTCTGAAAATACCGGATCTCTGAATGTAACTTTCCTAAGAACAGCTCGTTTGTGAAGTAACCGTGCTGCATAAAAAATCTACTCGTGGTGATGTTCAACGGATGAACCTATAGAGAGAGGTGCTTTTTATCGAGGCTCTGGAAACTATAGGCAGTCCCTCTAGATTGCAACAATTTGGGTGATCCAAGGGGATTTTGAGCTGAGTAATAATTCAAGCTCAGCATTTCCATCCATAAGTGAAATCCCCTTTGTTCAGCCCACGAGGTAAAGTCATGGCTCCCGTTGATGTCTTAAACAAAATTTCGGATGTCATCTGGGAAATTCCAGTCTCCTACAAGAGTGGAATGCGTGTGCCTGGACGGATCTATGGCACTGAGAAACTGATTCGGGAATTAGATGACGCCGTCTACGACCAGATCACCAATGTGGCGACCCTGCCCGGAATCACCAAATATGCCTTGTGTATGCCCGATGGCCACTTTGGCTATGGCTTTCCGATCGGGGGCGTGGCGGCTATGGACGTGGATCAGGGAGGCGTGATTTCCCCCGGTGGCATTGGGTTTGATATTAACTGTGGAATGCGGTTGGTCACGACCAATCTCGACTACAAGGAAGTCAAACCTTACATCAAAAAACTGATTGATAAGCTATATGAACGGGTTCCGGCCGGGGTTGGTAGTGCCGGGTTCGTCAAGTTGTCCCGAAATGAGTTCCGCAAGGTAGCGGAGCAAGGGGCACAATGGTGCATCCAGAATGGCTATGGGTGGGAAGAAGACCTGGAATTAATGGAAGAGCAGGGCTGCTTAAAGGGAGCCGATGCCAACAAAATTAGTGAAAAGGCGATCGATCGCGGGGCTCATCAAATTGGCACACTGGGTTCGGGAAATCATTACTTAGAAATCCAGGTGGCTAAACGGGAGAATATTTTTGATAAAGAGTTAGCCAAAGCAATGGGGATCACCCGCCCCGATCAGGTGGTGGTGATGTTTCATTGCGGTAGTCGCGGATTTGGGCATCAGGTTGCAACGGATTACCTGCAAAGCTTTCTCAAGGTTATGGAAAGCAAGTACGGTATCAAAATTCTCGATCGCGAATTGGCCTGTGCTCCCTTTCACTCTCCTGAAGGACAAGCCTACTTTTCTGCGATGAAATGTGGTATTAACATGTCGTTTGCCAACCGACAGGTAATTTTGCATCGCATTCGTGAAGTCTTTTCGCAGGTGTTTGAGCGATCGCCCGAAGACCTCGGTATGCACATGGTTTACGATGTGTCACACAACACGGCAAAGCTAGAGAAACACATGGTGGATGGTCAGGAGCGATCGCTCCTCGTCCATCGTAAGGGTGCGACTCGTGCCTTTGGCCCTGGGATGGCTGACCTGCCATTTCGGTATCAGGAGACAGGACAGCCTGTGATTATTGGTGGCAGCATGGAAACAGGTTCGTACTTGCTCACCGGAGTATCTACAGGCGATCAAACCTTCTTTAGCACTGCCCACGGCAGCGGACGCACGATGAGCCGTACGAAAGCTCGTAAAACCTGGCAAGGACAGCAGCTTCAGAAGGAGATGCAGCAAAAAGGCATTTATGTTCGCAGCACCTCCTATGCAGGGCTGGCCGAGGAAGCCGGAGGAGCCTATAAGGATGTCGACGAAGTGATTGAAGCGGCAGAGTTGGCGGGTATTAGCCAACGGGTCGCCCGATTAACACCCATTGGTAACGTGAAGGGGTAATGTATGCCAGGACGTACACCGTTGACGGTGCTGACGGGACCGTTGGGAAGTGGTAAGACAACACTACTGCGACACATTCTGACAGTGGTGCCCCGCAAAATTGCCATTTTGATGAATGAGTTTGGGGAGATTGCGATCGACACAAAAATTCTGCAAGGCAAGAATGTGGAAATGGCAGATTTGGGTGGTGGTTGTGTTTGCTGTTCGCTACTAGGTGAATTTGAAGCGGCAGTTGATGAAATTATCGCAACGGTGAATCCAGATCACCTTGTAGTAGAAACAACAGGCGTAGCAGAACCGGATGCTCTGGTATTTGATATTCAAGAAAGCTTGCCCCAGGTACGACTGGATGGCGTAATTACGGTCATTGATGCGGACGGTATGGTGAAGTATCCCCAGGTGGGACATACGGGCCGCATTCAAATTGAATCCGCAGATATCTTGCTTCTCAATAAGGTCGATCTCGTTTCTGAAGAGGAATGGGTCACGGTTACCGACAAACTCCACACAATCAACGAAATCGCTTCCATCATCCCTACGGTTCGCTGTCAGATTGACCCCGATCTGCTATTTGGCATCGGGCGTGAACGCTTACAAGCAGCGCTCCACCATCATCACCAACCCGAGTTTGAGTCCTTTAGCTACACCTCCCAGGCGGTTTATGACCCCGCCCGGTTCACAGAATTTGCCGATTCTCTGAGGGCTGATGTCTATCGAGCCAAAGGTTTTGTGCAATTTCCTGAAGGTACACACCTGTTCAACTTTGTTGCCGGACGCTGGGACTTAGAACCTTTTGATCCCTCTCCCACAGAAATCGTTTTCATTGGCAAACACATCACCCAACAGAAACCTGAAATTTGCGATCGCCTCCAATCCTGCGAGCAAGAGTAAGTACCATGCCCTACGAATTTCTTGAAGATATCGCGACGGCTGATATTGCCTTCCATGCCTGGGGAGACGATTTAGAAGAAGTATTTAAATCTGCAGGAGATGCTGTGATCAACACCATGATTGATAACCTGGAGGCGATCGCGCTTACTGAAACACGTACGTTTCAACTTGAAAACGATGAACTGGATCTCTTGCTGTTTAACTTCTTGCAGGAATTTGTTTATTACAAGGACAGTGAATTGTTATTACTACGGGCACAGCAGGTTCAGATTGAAGCAAAAGAATCTGAATATCGCTTAACAGCCACTGCTCAAGGAGAACGCTTGGATAACGATCGCCATCATCAGCGAGTTGATGTCAAAGCCGTCACGCTCCATCAATTTCAGCTTCAAAAAACAGATGCGGGTTGGATGGCACAAGTCATTCTGGATATTTAAGATGCTACAAATTGACGGTTCTTATGGAGAAGGGGGAGGACAAATCCTTCGTACCAGCTTAAGTTTGGCGGCGATCACTGGGCAACCAATTCGTATCGATCGCATCCGAGCAAAACGGGCGAAGCCAGGATTAGCGATTCAGCATTTAACGGGAGTACGAGCGGCTGCGACACTTTGTCAGGCAGAAATTACAGGCGATCGCGTCGGTTCTACCCAGTTAGAATTCATCCCCGGCCGAGCTGTTCAGGCTGGAGAGTACACCTTTGATGTCACTGAAACTCTGGGAACCGGCTCTGCTGGAGCCGTCACCCTGATTCTACAAACGGTTCTACTACCCCTGGCACTCGCGAAAGGGGAGTCATTTGTCACTTTAAAGGGCGGTACTTTCGTCGCGTGGAGCCCGCCCGCTTCTTACATTGAACAGGTCTACCTTCCGTTCTTACAGCAGATGGGAGTGCTGGCAACGGTAGAACTTGCGGCCTGGGGCTGGTATCCACGGGGCGGGGGTGAGTTAAATTTACAAGTCAGCGGTAATGGTGCGGGTGTGGGTTCGCTCAAACCTCTTCAACTACTGGAACGGGGAGCATTGCAGCAGGTTAAGGGATTGGCGATCGTTACTGAACTGCCGTCCCATATTCCACAACGGATGGCAAGCCGAGCACAAACTTTGTTGGAGCAAGCACAGCTCAAAGCCCAGATACAACCGCGACGAGAACGAGGGGTTGGCCCCGGAGCGGGGGTTTTTCTGATGGCTGAGTACGAACATACTCGGACGGGCTTTGGGGCCGTTGGAAAACTCGGATTACCTGCTGAAGAGGTGGCAGCGATCGCCACCCAGGAACTTCTCGCGTTTCACGAAAATGGAGCCCCCGTAGACGTTCACCTCGCGGATCAGCTTCTTCTCCCGGCCGCATTAGCGTCACAACCCAGCCAGTATCGAGTCGCTGAAGTCAGTACCCACTTGACTACGAATGCCTGGGTGATTGAGCAATTTGGGCTGGCAAAGGTTGCGATCGACGAAAGCACTCAGCTCGTGACCGTTACACCCTGCCGTTGACGCAAGCCCAGGCTATAGCGAGTCGATTGAATGTTGGTGACAAAATGAAACGGGCGCACGGATGTATTGAGAAAACCAGGAGCGCGCAGAAAAATTACATTGCCGGGTGTGGTGTCGAGTTGAACGGCATTGCTACCTTGACGGTCATCGCACCGATAGAACTCAGCTTGCCCACTCAGATTAACCAGGGCAATTAGATTAATTGCCCTCAAACTATCTCGATGGGGGGTAATTCCCAACTGGCCTGGTAGATACCGTTGCAATACCAGCTCTGTGAATTGCAAGGGTGTTGTGAAAGGGTACTCAACTAGACCATTACACGCCTGATCCATCAAGTCTTGAAACGCCTGTTTGAAGTCTGGATATAGCCCAGCATCAGGAAATTGGTTACAGGAACTATATTCTGTTCTGACAATGCGATCGCCACCCCCAATAGTTTCAACCTCGGGTTCATAGTGAAAACTCTCTGCCTCCTGCTGAAGAGCTTGCCGCGCTGATTCGGTCAGCAGAGGAATAGACACCGCACCATCAATGGTTAGGGTGTATATCAGAGTATTAATATCAAGGGGTGAGATAAAGAAGGGAATGCCTCCGAATCCTACACCTCCAGCTTACGACTTCTTCTGTGATGATTGAGGGCGCTTCTTCTGACTGTCGCGCCATTCCTCTAAGGTTTTCCCAAAGTGATACAGGCTCCAATGCTTAGGATCGTGTATTAAATAACCTGTAATTCTTTTTGTGAGAGGGGCGGCTTCGCCGCCCCTCTCACAAAAAGAATTACAGGTTATTTTGTTTTTGATCCTTAGGAATCTGCACACAGGCTTTTGAGGCTGGTTAAGCGAGTAATATTAAAATCGTTGCCTTGATAAAGTTGTTCCGCGATTTGAGCAAGCGTCGAGATCTTTTTTGACTCAGGTGATGAGGCCATATTGTATCGTCGCCTTGTTTATTTTTATAGGATTCACATCAAATCTCGCTGCTTCAACATATTCATCAGCTTTAGTTTACGAGCATGAAGTCGCATCAGCTCGGTGTGATACCGTTGCCATTCTTGCTGTTGTCCGAGTTGAAGATAAGCAGCCCGAACTTTATGCAACCAGTTGATTGCATGGTAGTAATACTTCGCTTTTCCCTCATTCATAATGGACTCGGCACGACGACGAGCATTTTCAAGCACCCAGTCGGGCCGATGGGGAATTGCGGCATCCATCACAGGATGAATAATCTCTGATTGATGGGAGCTGAGTTGATTTACTGTGGCGATCGCATCTGCAATCAATCCTTCTTCCACAAAAATAGCGGCTTTTGCTTTCTTACTCTGGTACGTCATGTCCTGCCGTAAGACCGTGAGCAATTCTTGCCGTAGAGAGGGCCAGCGATCGCCTGCCAACTCCTGTAGCTTCAGATAATCTGCTAAGGAGGGCTGAGCCTGAAACGCGATGACTCTCGTTTCTAGGGCAATATCCAGATTGATCCCCTCAGCCAGCTCACTTGCCCAAACGCCGAGTTGATGTTTGCCATATCCATCAAGGGACAAACCCTGAGTTGCAATGCTGAGGGCTTGCTCCAGTTTCCCCTGTTCTCGGAGAGCCTGCGCCAATGTCATTGCTTCTTCCACCGTGCTCATTTGCTGCTGGGCCTGGGCGATCGCCTCTTCCGTGCGTCCCAATTTGGCTAGCATCCACAGGTAGCGATCGGTCTGTCCTTCCGCTTCGGCAAAATGCAGGTATTCCTCATATTTGCCCTGGCGTTCTAAAATCTTCAGGCGAATGCGGGCCAGGCCATCAGCAAAGTCCGGTGCTTCATCGTCCCACGCTCCCAGTTCTGTAATTTCCCCTTGCAGAACCTGCTGAAGTGGCTCGTAGTCCCAGCCCTGTTCTAAAGCTGTCAGACTCATCTCAAAACTATCAATGCCATAATCTTCAGCCTCCTTTCGCCAAGTTTGCAAATCCTTTCGCCATTGCTGGCGATCGCTGTTAGATAACTCGGCACTCAAAAAAGCTTCAGTCAAAGCATCGTCCAGTTCCTCAAAGAAGGCCCCACTATTCCCACTGGAACCATCTAAATTCATCCAATCTTGTATATAGGCGCGGGTAATGGCCCCCAAAATGATCAACGCACTATTGCCATCGTCCTGTTCCAGAAACGCAGCGGCCTTCTGCATCATCTGCCGAATTTCATCCAAGGCAGGCTCATCATTCCATTGCTCGGAGTATCTCATGATAATGCGTTCAACCTGCTGTTCAATAGGTTTTGGATCGATGGTTGTGCGACGGGTTGTTTTCCTGAGTGATGCAGCTTTGGGGGCTGTGAGCAGAACAATCTGAGCTTCGATGGCATCCATCCAGTCGGGTTGCTCCTGCGCGAGATTTTGCACAATCGTTTGTAATTGTTCGCGGCTCAGGGAAGTCAACAGTTGCATTAGCTCAGGACGCTGTTCTATCTGTTCAGGCTGATGCAAACAGGTTAGGAGGGCCGCAACGATGTGTTTGCACCATCCTTCATAGTCGTAGGGACAGGTGCAGGTTGCGCCGGTTATGCCGCCTTTATCGAAGTGAATATTGACCTGGTAGGGGGCCGCCTCACTGCCTTCAACTCTGGCAGATAGTGTATTGCCGCGTTGTACTAATGAGTAGACGGAACCGTTGCGATAGTAAACCTGCCCCCGTTCAAAGGATTGGGCAATCGTGTGGCGACGAATGGTTGTCTCGCTCAACTTTGGTATCACAAGCACACTCCCAGTAAGTCTGAATCAACCTAACTCCAACTTTAAAGTGATCTGACCTTACTCATGTTCTGAGCTAAGGTCATCAAGTAATTTTATTGAAAGTTACACTCAAAACCATACAAAGAGCAAATAAATCAAGGGAGTTGCATTCCTGTGAGGTTTCATGAGCTGTTTTGAGAAGCCCAAGTAGACAAAAAATGAGTATTTACCGATCAAAAAGCTTGTCGGCTCTACCTAGGACTCCATGGATAGAGTTCTGATTGCCATCGATTCGACCCACTATGAAATCGATGTCGTTAAAAATAGAGCTGATACAGGTAAAAATTGTTTAGATGGGATAGCCATAGATCCAATGCAATTGGAACTGGAGTCGATGCGGTTAAAAATTGATGCAATACAATCTCAAATAGAGTTAATGCAATTGAAAGTAGAATCAATGCAGTAAAAAGGAGTATCTGTTAGCTCTCTTTTCGTGATTTGCGGATTCCTATTTTTGCCTGAAATAATTTTTCAGTATCGGCACGGAGTTGAAAACATCTCAATTCAAGGCATTGTTCAAAGAATGCGCGTCTAGGTGCATCTACTCCACTTTCAGGCCATTCAAATATGGCACGTCAGACGATTGATGCTACGTTAACTCCCCAGGAGATTGAGTCGATCATCACGGCTCTCAAAACTATTCGTGAACAGCTTCCCTTCCTGGTAGGCTTATCAACCCAGGAGCGACGTCAGCTGACGAAAATGGGGCGTAAGACACAAACGTTCACCATGCGATCGCTCGATATGGCTGCTCAACATAGCGATGTAATGCCTCGCCATCTAGATGTTGAAGAAGCTCGCCGTGATATTGCCCTATACGAGGCATTAAATCCAATTCTGCAAGCCGTCAGCCAGTTGCAAGAGCTTCTAGAAGATACCCAGATGCTGGCAGGCAGTGAAGCCTACGCGGCTGCTCGGTTGGCTTACCACTCAGCTAAGGTGTCTGGGAAAAAGCTGGGCATTGATGACATCATCGAAGACCTTTCGAAGCAGTTTCGTCGGGTACGGAAGACTCCGACTGTGGTGGAGTAATGAAATGGCGCGATCGCCCTCCTCAAGCAATATTTGTTAGGGTGTCACTAGCGAATCTATTGTGTTAGCTCGTCGGATGACTGCCCCTCCAAAACCCACAAAAGCCGAAATTCAGTCGTGCATCGGCCAAACCATGCACGACGTTATCGCCCCGGATCTCAAAGTGCTGTTTTGTGGCATCAACCCCAGCCTGTATAGTGCCGCCGTAGGACATCACTTTGCCCGCCCTGGAAATCGCTTCTGGCCAACACTTTATGCAGCAGGCTTTACACCCCGACTGTATAGCCCCGCAGAGGATGGCGATTTGCTGAAGTTGGGTTATGGCATTACCAATATTGCTGACCCCGCCACGGCAAGAGCCGATGAATTGACATTGGAAGATTTGCGAACGGGGCAGCGGCAGCTTACGGAGAAGGTGCTGCATTACAAACCACGGGTTCTTGCCGTGTTAGGGGTGAGTGCTTATCGAACAGCATTTAGCCAGCCAAAAACAGGGATGGGACTTCAGGCAGAGACAATTGGTGAAACGGCAATCTGGATATTACCCAACCCCAGTGGACTGAATGCTCACTACCAACTTCCCGAACTGGCAGTAGTCTATCGAGAACTGTTAGAAGCCTGCAAACCCAACTAAGACAGCACAGCAATTCTCATTATGGGCTTCAAAGCCGAGAGCATACACCCGACCGGCGTACACTCTCGGCTTTGAAGCCCGAAAATTGCCCACCTCCAGTAGGCAACAGATCCCTTGTCCCTCATACCATCTCGGGTCAAATGCTTATGATGGAAAGTGGCGGGGCGCAAAGCGCCGCGCCACTTTCCATCATAAGCATTTAACTTTACTTGTTATCACAGTCCAGGTGAGGTTTGGGCAAACAGAGCAGCAAAATCCTTAGTGACCGAAGCAGAGGGATCTTCTGCGGGTTTAGAGATCAGGTCAAAGGCCTTGTTTCGGGCTCCCCGTTCTTGCAGGGCCTGTATAGCAACTTCTGCCACATCGGCTCTGGGAATAGAAGGAGGAATGCCGTTGGGAGCCTGGGTCAAAAATACATCCTGCTTACTGACCAGCAATTCCCGCAGTCCGCCCGGTTGATCCAGTAACCCCCCCGCTCGAATGATGGTGTAATCAATCCCAGAGTTGATTAAGTACTCCTCTGCTCGACGCTTCCACACCAGAATATTGCCCTGCCCAAGTTGATTGAGGGGGTGGTTCAACTGAGTACCTCCCATCGAGCCAACCAGTACGATCTGCTCTACCCCAGCGGCGATCGCGGCATCAATCTGGTTACGCTGACCCTCATAGTCGATCGCTTCTGGCATACCACCGGGTTCAAAATCAAAGGTGGGGCGTTCTCCCGGTTGGGGAGGGGCGGCCATTCGGGGAACGGCACTGGTGAGAATGATGAGAGCCTGGCATCCTTTGAACGCTTGTTCTAAAGCAGCTTTGTCCTTAATATC
Source organism: Leptolyngbya sp. PL-A3 (assembly GCF_039962325.1). NCBI lineage: Bacteria > Bacillati > Cyanobacteriota > Cyanophyceae > Leptolyngbyales > Leptolyngbyaceae > Leptolyngbya > Leptolyngbya sp. PL-A3. The sequence continues at coordinate 161,496 of NZ_JAMPLB010000010.1, read as the reverse complement.
CCCCAGGAAAAAGCCCTCTGTTGAGCCAAATAATTCCTTGACCTTCGCCTCGGAGCGAGCAAACCCGATCGCCTCAAACTCCTCGGGGTGTTGCCGCAACTTTTGCAGCGTCAGAGAACCCGTTTTTCCAGTGGCACCCGTTACTAAAACCCGTTTCAATGCCATGAGTTTGACCCTAAACTACCAGGACTGTTCTGTCCTCACTCAGTGTAGAACGGGGATGAAGCCTGCTTAACGGTCAGCCCAATCTCTTTTTCACAGAACTTACGCAAGTCCGCCATATTTAGAGCATTTGTGTTGTGTGTAGTGTACGAAGCACACACAACACAAATGCATAAGTCCTGTTTCAAACAAGCGTTTTGGACGTATACACCATGCCCATAATGCTTAAAAAAACAGAGAGGGGAGGTGTATTGCTCCTCCCCTCTCTGTTTTTTAAGTTTTAATGGAGCTAAGCGGATTCGAACCGCTGACCCTCTCAATGCCATTGAGATGCGCTACCAACTGCGCTATAGCCCCGCGTGTGCTTTATTATGATGCCTGAGATTTAGAGATTCGTCAAGCACGGGTTGAAGAAAAGTCCTGAAGTAGGCAGAATGAGGGAGTGCCGGGTTTTCAGGTGCTTTACATACCCAGAATTCTGCGGTTCTGTCCAAATAATTTTCAGGCGATCGCCTTCTCACCATGACCAACACGCCATCCGAGTTTCAGCAAACCCAACCGCTCAGCGAGGAAGAAGCCCAGGAAGTGCTCTTATCCCTGCGTCGTAAAGAAGGCACCTGGCTGAATTGGGGGGATGGATGCCAGCGGCTCCAGAAGGCCGCCTATGCACCGCAACAGATTTTTGAAGGGACGGGGATTGAGCCGATTCATCAGAATCAGTTGATTGTGGCAGCGCAGGTGTATCGCTCCATTCTGGAGAAGGGGGTTTCTGAGGGAGTTCAGACCCGCTTTGAGCGCACGGGGAGTGATAGCCTCTATGAGTTTCGGATTTTGGGGGTGAGCGATCGCGTTGCGGCGGCTGAGCTGGTCGTGGAGAAGAACCTGGATTCAGAAGGGGCTCGGGAAGTCGCCCGGGCATTGAAGGATTTTTCGCGGTTATCTGCACCGCCGGATGCCTTTCCTACCTACCCGGCCGATGCGGTGGCCTATCACTATTGGAAGCTGGCCAAGCAGCAGGGAGATTTGCAGGAGCGATCGCGCCTGATTGCCTTAGGCTTGCGGTTTGCGGATAGTGACACGGCTCGCCAGCAAATTGAAAAATTGCTGACGGATTTTACCGTGACCCGCATGAAAAAGGCTCCTCTGATGCCGACCTATCGGTTGGAAACGGAGAGCGAGGTACCCCGGATGGTACCTGTGGTGGGCAAGATGCCACTGACTGTAGAGGATTTTAAGGCGGTGCCTATTCTGGAGGAGGAAGGAGCGTTCCGTCTGGTGAAATTTTCGGGGGCAGGAGCCTGGGTGGCTCTGCCGGGATGGCAGTCGGTGTTTGCGGCGGAGGATCCGGTTGCGCTACTGATGAATACGGACGAGTTGCCAGGGGAAATTGCCGACGCCAACGAAGAGGTGTTGGTGCTAATTGACCGGGCCGATCGCCAGTGGAGCGAGTTTGCCTACTTCCTGGTGCAGCAGGGAAATGCTCTGGAAGTCAACTGGTTCCCAGATGCACCTGCCCAACCAATTTTGGGTCGTCTGCTGCTTGTAATGCGGCCTAAAAAGGTGCTGGATGAGGCATTTAACAAACAACCGTGGCAAATGGACGAATAACACGCTTGCGCAATGTTTACAGCGCTTTTCAAGCGCTTAAAATCTAGTTATTTTAGTGAGCGCTGTGCTCCGCAGCGCTCACTAAAATAACCGTGGCTGGTTCAAGCGCAAAGCACTGTAAGAGCCGAAGGGTAGTAAGCGTCGGTAGGGATGGGTTTTGCTCGTCTCTTAACATCACATCAAAAATACATTTCAGGCCCGTCCTTGTAGCGATTCGTGGCGATCGCAAGGGCGGGTTTTGCCGAAAGGTTAACACCATAAGCAAACATTCTCAGCTAAACCGGCCACTACGTTAACCTGAGTTTGGGTTAAGGGTGTTTTCGAGTGCCGCGCAACGCGCGGCACTCGAAAACGCTTATTTTGGCGTGCGCGAAGCGCACGCCAAAATAAGGAGATTTCCAGTAATGAAATTACCCCCAGAATGTTGGTGCTTTGCCCGCGAAGCGGGCAAAGCACCAACATTCTGGGTAAATTCTTATGCAGAAACCTCCTAAGCACTTCAGCTTATCCCGAACTGAAGTTACGTTAGAGTGTGACCATTTTAGGAGGGACAACGGTAACGCTGATAGGGCATACCAAAAAGGTTGTTGGGTTGTGCTGGATTCACGCTACAACTCACTTGGGTTTGAGTCGCTGTGGGAATTTTCAATTCTGTTGGCAGTGTGGGTGCTTTTGGGCCTGCGAAGTTCCAGAAGTGAAAGGGAGGGGAGATGCTGGTGGGAAGGGACGGAAGCGGTTGCCAGCGTGGGGCTGTGTTAGGTTCATAGGGAAGAAAGGCGATCGCTACTTTCCCATCTTGGGCCCGCGTTGCAACCCGTAAACGCAGTGCAATACTCAGATCTAACGCGAGTTCCTGAGGGGTTGGGTAGTGGAAGGCGATCGCCGTAGGTTGTTGACGTGCTGAATCTTGCCAAGGATCTCCGGCGAGAATTTGTGCGGCAACGGGTTCTGGATCAGGGCTTTTGTAAAAACCAAGGCTATGAACCACCAGGATGCTGCTGAGCAGGCCAGCGGCGATCGCGAGGACAGGTGTATAACGAGCGGCATTGAGTGCTTGTCCCAACCGACGCCTGGCTCTGCGCAGGTGTATCTGTTGAGGGGGAATTTGCGTCAGCGCCAGTGCCAATAGTGCCCAGAGGCCAGGGAAGTAGACGAAATTGTAGCGCGGGGCGAGGGTGAGGTCTTTACCCAAAACATAGATGATCGCCAGGTATTCCAGCAAAATCAGCAAGGTAGTGGTGGTGATCAGCCACAGGGCTGGATGGGTTGGATATTGATGGCTAAAATTTCGCCAGCCACGGAAGGCTTGCAGGGCAACCCAAAAGAAGAAGGCGACCATCAACAGACCCAGGGGGATGGCGATCGCTAACGGCTGACGCTCCACAGGTAACATCACCAGCATGATGATCCAACCAACGAGCCCCTGATAAAGGGGAGCCAGGTAGCCCCAACCAGAAGATAGGCCTAACCACTCGGTTTCAGGACGGCTGAAGTGGGTAAGCAACACCGGAATCCAGGGCAGGTATCCAAGGATGAGGAGGGCGATCGCCAACCCCAGCATTACACCCGTTCTTGGGGGTACAGCATGCCGATATAGCAGCCACATGCCTATGAGCGATGCCAACTGAGCTACTAAAGCTAGTAAAAAGAAATAGTGGACGTACAAGCCCAACACATTAACACCCAACCACCCGAGCCATACCCAGGCGCGGGTTCGCTGTGCCAGCCAATCTTGCACGAGTAGAACGGAACCGAGCATTGCGAGGCTAATCAGCAAAATCGGTAATGTATAGTGCCGTGCTTCCTGGGAAAGGTAGACCCCATAGGGTGAGACTGCCATCAGAGCAGCGGCCATCAACCCCGCAGGAGGAGAAAAGGCGATGCGATTGAGTAGGTAGAGAGCCGCGATCGCCCCTGTGCCAAATAGGGCTGGAAGCGATCGCAATCCCCAAATCCAGTTCTCCGCATTGGGCTGAAGCCATACCAGCCATTGGTGCAGCAGGCAGAAGAACAACGGGGGATGGCTGGAGTCGCGAATCAGGCGTTGGGCAATGGTTGGACAGGTCGTCTCAGGATTGAGGGTGAAGAATTGGGCGATCGCCTCCAATCCCACAAATTCCCCGGTCGGTACTTCCTGATAATCCCGTCCCATGGCAAACACTGCTGTAATGGTTTCATCGAGCCACAGCGGTTTATCAGCCAGATGCCAGAACCGCAACCCCAAACCCACCAGCATAATTAAGGCCAGCATGATGTAGTGGAGTAGAGCAACCGAAACCGAACGAGAAAACTTCATGGTGAACTACAGCAGTAACCAGGATTCATCCTACTGGCATTCGCTTCAGTTAATATCCATGATTGCCGTTAATCATTACCGTTGACTGCGCTCAATCCACTTCTGCACATTTGGAACTTCAAAATGGCGCAACTTCTCAATCAGGGTTGCTGGGTCTTCGTCGGTCAGCACAATGCTGCGATGCTCAGAGCGAATAAACCCTTCATTCGTTGCATGGTTGAGAAAGGAAAGGAGCTCGCTATAGAACCCCTCGATGTTGAGCAGCCCACAGGCTTTTTTATGAAAGCCGAGTTGTGTCCAGGTAGCGATTTCAAAAAATTCTTCAAAAGTTCCCAATCCACCGGGCATGGCAATAAAGGCATCTGACAGCTCTGCCATGAGGGATTTGCGTTCGTGCATTGAGCCGACAATATGCAAATCCGTTAAGCCCGTATGGGCCAGTTCTTTATCAAATAAAGCCTGGGGAATGATGCCAATCACCTGCCCACCAGCGGCTAGAGTGGCATCTGCGATCGCCCCCATTAATCCAACTCGTCCTCCACCGTAGACCAGGGTCATGTCACGGTCTGCCAGCGCTATTCCCAACTCCTTTGCTGCTTGGAGGTAGGCAGGGCGATCGCCAAAATTAGAACCGCAGTAGACGCAGATACGTTTCATCGTTGCTAGTTTGGTAGTGGGTATGGGAAATAAATAGGCGTGTGCGCCCAATGCCAGAACTTCTGCTTGTTACAAAATCGCCACTCGAAGGAAGATTCACACAGCAACATGAGACGTGTTTTGCTGAAGCCATACTTCTGCTTCAGAAAGACGACAGAAAAAGCGTTCTACCGCTCGCCCAAGATTCTGGTTGTAAAGGGCCATCTTGTTGCAATCGTGGTGAACATAGGCAACCACAGTGCAACAGGCGCGATCAGGATCGGGCGGAATGGTGTTTTGAATGTCAAAGAGACGAAAAAAGCCCACTTCAAAACCATGTCGCGCTAGAAATGTAGGAATGATGACCCGCTGTTGCTGGTGAACTGCAGGGTCTTGTTCACTGACTTCATACCCTTGAATATCCACCAACATACTGAAGCTGAGATGGTTAGGGATTTTACGGCTTTCCCGTTCCAGAGTTTGTTTCCATTCTTCAACTTGTTCGTGGTTAACAATGCCTGCAATGTGGGTCCGTAATATGTTTTCTTCTGGGCTCCACACGGTCTGTATGGGGTTGAGCATAGTTTGAGGACGCGAAATGTGGCCTGGGCGATCGCCTAGCTATTTTCACGAATCATGCGTCAACTTCAATTCTGAAAAATCCCCCGATAGGGTCTGATATGAAACCCGGTTGAGTGACTGTTATTGAGTACTGATGCTGTACAGATTGGGGTGACCGCAATCTACAGCAATCTACAGCAATCTGCAGCAACCTGCTCTAGAAACAGACCCTGGAAGCCCTATGTTTTGTGCGTACATTGCACGAAAAATAGGGCTTCCAGGGTTTAGTTCAGGATTCTGAGGCAGGGACTAATCTGCCCGCTGCCATTGCATATAAGGCTGGCCGTTCAATACATTTTGATAGGTAATCGCGGCGACCGATCCTGTACCTGCCAGGCGTTCCAGGTCAAAGCGCATATAAACATGGCCAAATTGCAGCCAAATGTTGTATTCCGGATTGTCAGGGGCGGTGACCCAGCCGACGCAGTTGCGGTAGGAAGTGGCGAGGGGAGCCGCGAAGATGACGTGGCGATCGCTACTATCTACGAAAAAGCTGTCTCCGGCAAAATCTTTCGTGTTTACGATAACGGTGTGCTCGGCTCCACCCTCGTAAGGGTGGGCATTGGTCCACAACCGCACAGTGCTGGGGCATTGTCCCTCGCTGCGATAAACAGGGAGGGCAAGGTCTTGTTGATAATCGGTTGTGGTTTGTGCTGAGGCCGCTGTGGGGATGAGGGCAGCCAGTGACAGGAGCGCAGCCCAATAAGGGGCAATTGAGCGGGATTTCATACAATTTCAGGAACGCTACACGGAATACTACACATTCCCGAACAGAACTTACGTAATCTGAGTTTTTCTTCAATAGACCTCCTGCGTGAATTGTTGCGCGGCTCCGCCGCGCAACAATTCACGCAGGAGGTCTAATCATGAGTTCAAACAGTTTTTCTGAAGCCCTTAATTTTGCGTGTCAGCAAAATCAAAGGTTTCAGAAAAACTGTTTAGAGGATTGTCAATGACAAAACTGAGAAGTCTGATTGTGCCGTAATGAATCGATGGCGAAACCGGGGTTTCAGAGCCTATGTTAAAAGCCATTGTTTCGTAAGCCTCGTGTACAGAACAATGGCTTTTAACACAGCTTTAAAGCACGCTTTATTACCAAGTGGCGGAACCCATCTGTTTGGCGGCGATGGCTGCTGCGCACGGCTATCTCTTAATAGGTTCGTTTTTGCGCCTTAGCATCACAAATAAAACAACCTGTAATTCCTTCAAAGGAATTACAGGTATTCAATGCACGATCGCTAGTATCAGGTTTTGATGTAAGGCGTGAGCTGGCTTACATCGTACTATTGTGCTTCGCAGCCAATGCCATCTTTATCGCCATCAAATCGATGGGGGTCGGGTGCCAACACTCGGAAGTTGCGGTGGGTGATTTCCCCACAATCTAGATCGGGGGGTGGCGGTGGGATGCACACGTCGGGGTATGCGGGAGAACAGTTAGATTGGGCTACAGCCACGGGTAATCTCAGGCCCAGCAGCATGACACCAACCACGACCAGACAGGCCATTATCATCAAGCGAGCAAAACGGATCATAGGCTTACCGATAATTCAGTAACCCCGTCCAGAGACAAGGTTGTCTTTTAGGTTTCCCCTTTCAGTCATGAGAGGCACATGAGCTTTATAATTTTTTACTTCACGTACGTTATGTAGCGGCGTGCAACTGCGTTAAGTACAAAAATTGATGGTGCAGTGCGCGAAGCGCACTGCACCACGTCCTGAATCAACGCGCAAAGTGCTATATCAAATTCGGTTGGGAAACACAGAGTTTACGCCTTTTTGTTGTGTGTGGCGCGCTTCGCACACCACACACAACAAAAAGGCATTTGGCGTGGCAGGTGCCCTGCGAAAGATGCGATCGCCCCCCATTTAGAACGAGGATTGGCACAATCGGAGTAATGTCGAATGCTGCTTCTATGCCTCATGCCTTTTTTCGCTTTTATGGCAGCCTGAATGATTTTCTGCCACCCTTTCGCCAGCAGTTGAAGTTTTCGGGTTATATCAAAGATCGGGGTTCTATCAAAGATGCGATCGAAGCTCTGGGTGTTCCCCATCCAGAAATTGATCTGATTGTCGTTAATGGAGAATCTGTTAGCTTCGATTATCTCGTGCAGCCGAGCGATTGCATTAGTGTCTACCCGGCATTTAATAGCCTGGATATCGCTATTACCTCTCAAGTACGACCTGTGCCGTTATCTCCGATGCGGTTTGTGCTGGATGTGCATTTGGGTAAACTGGCAACCTATCTAAGGTTGCTGGGTTTCGATGTGCTTTACCGAAATGATTATAGCGACGATGAACTGGCCCAAATCTCCAGCCAGGAGCAGCGTATGCTCCTGACCCAGGATCGCGGGCTACTCAAGCGAAGCATTGTGACCTACGGCTATGCAGTGCGATCGTCAGATCCCGAAACTCAAACTGTAGAGGTTTTGCAACGGTTTGGATTACATAGGGCGATCGCCCCTCTGCAACGGTGCCCCTATTGCAATGGCGATTTGGTGCAGGTTGAAAAGGCGACGATTGTTGATCAAATTCCTTACTACACCCGAGTGCTATACGATGAGTTTTCCCAGTGCCAGAGTTGCCATCGGGTCTACTGGAAAGGGGCACACTACAAGCGTATTCAGGCGTTGATTGAGCGCGTAACATCCTCGTAGGCTACGGCCTAAGTTCGTCACCTATTTTTCTGTGGGGGTGCGAAGCACTCTCACAGAAAAATAGGTGATATATTTACGCCTCAGCATACTGGCGGGCTTGCGCCATTCCTAAACGGAAGCACGCTTACCCTTTGGGAATGGTTTGGCGGAAAGCTTCCCATGCTTGTAACGCTGTGGGGTTGGAAGGGGTTCGCGATCGCATCAAGGCTACGCCATCCTGGAAGCCAACCAGCCCAAAGTTACCCTTGGTTAACCACATCGTCATACGACGTTCCATTCCTTCCAGGGTGCGCTGTTCATCGTCAAAAACCGCCCCAAAGAGTCGGGGATACCAGAGGTCTATGATCAGAAATTCCACCTGGCGTACCTGGCGATCGTCCTCACGAATGCGGATTTCTGGATAGCGCACCACGGACCGTCGGTTTGATAAATGGGCCACGATAAAGCTGGTGGCTGACACGCTGGCATCCGGGGGAATTTCTTTCATTAACGTACGAATAGCCTGGGCGTGTTGCACCTGCTGAGCGGGGGAGGCATAAACCCAGGGTTGGATGGAATCAGGGATGACAATCGACAGGGCGCGGTTGGGATTGGAGGCGATCGTCAACACCAGAGCTAAACCAATGCAAACCTTCCAGAAATTTTGGATACGGGGTTGGAATTGGAGAGGATGCTGAGCCCACCATAGAATTGAGCCATAGAAGAGACCTGGCACCAGTGACAGCGCATACCGAACATGCAGCGACAGGGCATCCGGGTCTTTTTGCATCAAGATTTTGAGCAGGGGAAATGCTGTGAGCAGCCAGGTGGCGGGAGACAGTACGGGCACAAAGGCCAGGGGGAGCCATTGCCCCAGTAAGTAGCTGATAGTGCGATCGAGGGGGCTGAAGAGCTCGCGCAAGAAGATATGAGGTTGGCGAACGATCGCCCACAACACTTCCAGCGTTGATGCCTCCTGATCATCAATAAATTGCCCAAACTGCTCCACCATGAACCGCCGCGAAATGTCCTCTGAAAACAGCGGCATCATCACATTGGTCACGAATACGATGTAGCCAACACTGAGAACTCCCAGAACTGCCCCAACCACGGGTTGACGGCGGCTCAGCACCAGATACATACCAATCCCAAACAGTCCAATTCCGGCATCTTCCCGTACCAGCAATGTGAGCCCAGCGAGGCTCCAAAACAGCCACCACTTGCGTTTCTCCAATGCCCAAAACGCACCAAACAGGTAAAGCGGCAGTTGAGAGATGTCGTGAAAGTTTGCCAGGGTTGGACCGAGCACTGCATTCGCACAATAAAAGCTAATAGCAATAAAGGCTGACAATAGGGGAGGATGGTAGTGCCGCGCTAGAGCATATAGCACCAACCCTGCTGCTGTTGTCAGGGTAATTTGTAGGATTGAGAGCCCCGCTGGGGATTGAAACAGGGCGTAAAAAGGCAGCCACACCAGCAGGGCAGGGGTAAAGTGTTGCCCTAAACGGCGGTAGACAACATCGGGGGCATCTCCATCCATCACATTGATAGATTCGGTGGAGGAGAGAGAACTTTCAAACCATCGTCCATGCAGGTTATTCCAAAAAACCTGATTGAAAATTCCCTGGTCAAAGGCAACATAGGTGGGGTAGAAGTTGAAATACCGTTGCAGGGCAAAGACGCAGCAGAACACCCAGAACACGATCGCAACCACGGCCACCAGGCGGAATCCTTTCAGAGGGAATGGAATGGTCATGGGATGTCCTGTCACAAAGAGAATTGGTTGAGTCGGGGCTCATTCCTATAGAAGGAGCAGCACAAGACTTAACGTATAAATACAGGGTTTATTATCCACTTTCTGAGTAGACCTGGCCTACAACTTTGCTTTCATACAGAATCCGTCTGCATCGCAAAGACGTCCTGCGTGAATCGTTGCGCGGCGCAGCCGCACAACGATTCACGCTCTTAGAAATCGATTCATGCAGGAGGTCTAATCAGGTTTGATATTACTGCCACTTACGGCTAATTGGGCTGTGGGGGTAGCCGCGGGAGTCGTTGGCAAAGTATCGGGCGATCGCAATTGATCCACTGTACTTTTGATCACGCTAGCCACGGGAACCGCCACGATTAACCCTAAAACGCCACCGACTTTTCCTCCCAGAAATAGCGCTGCAATCAGCCAAATTGGATTGAGTCCAATGCTTCCACCCATTAAACGGGGGGAAATCAGGATGTCATTAATTTGACCAATGACGATTGCTGTAATGAGTACACGAATACCCTGGCTAAAGTCTTGCAACGCTACGATCAGACTCACAAGTGAAATAGTTATGACCCCCGCATAAGGAATGATTGTGCTTATGCCAATGACAAAACCAAAGAGAATAGCATAGGGGACATCCCAAAATACTAATCCAAAAGTCTGCGCCACACTTAGAACACCGGCGAGGATGGCTTGCGTACCAAAATACCGGAGAAACGTCTTTTGAATGGAAGCTTGTAGCGTTTCATTCCAGGGAAATGGAATCCAGCTAAAGATACCGTCCCAAGCACTTTCTCCCCCAATCAGCATGAAGATTAGCAGCACCAAAAAGAACAGGATGTTGACCAGACTGTTAATCGTTGTGGTGACAACCGTTATGACCTGATTGCCGGCGAGCTGGAATACCTGCCCCAATTGGCTAACCACCTGATCTAATAAGTTAGGCAGATTGATGGGTAAGTGGCGCTCAACCACAAATTCTCGTGCCCGTTCTAGCTGCAGATTGCCTGAATCTACCAGTTCGGGAAGGTTGCTAACCAGGTTGCTGGACTGTTCAAGAAGTAAGGGGCCGACCGTTAGGGCAGTACCACCCACGACGAGTAGGGTTGTCATCAGTACGATGGCGATCGCTGTCCCTCTAGAAACCCCTCGGTCTTGTAAAAAATGAGCCGGTAAGTTGAGAAGAAATGCAGAAATGGCGGCTGAAATCAGAACATCTATAAACGGCCGCAGATAATCCAATAACAGTAACAACAACCAGCCATTGAGAAAGGCAAAAGGAAACAGAATCCAAACCTTAAGCCATCCAGGGAGACCTTTCAGGGTTTCAATGATATTCATAAAATCAACTTCTTGTACTGATTGTTAGCGATCGCCCTAACGCTTCTTAAGCTGCTCATACTCAGGTGTGTTCTGACACCACCCGAAGGATTATTTTTGTGTGCTTTGTCAACAAGAAATAACCTTCAAAGCAGCCTCTAATATAGCGCTGTGCATGTTGATTAAGTACGGTGGTGTGGGGCACGAAGTGCCCCACACCACCGTTGTTATACTTAACGCACTTGCACATTGCTATATACAACTCGTTGATGAATATAAATATGAGAAGTGCGTGGTGGAAAACACCGCGCACTTCTCATATTTATATTTCTTCTTTACGGCTGATCGAGTTTTAGGACATGTTTTAAAGCTGACCAGAAGGGTTGTTTTTCGTGTGCTGCGCGCACGGAAAACAACCTTTGAAGGTCCTAATAAACTCTCCGTCTCATGAAGGCATAATATAACCACAAAGCAATGACGGCACCGATAACAGCAATGGCTAACCCAGCAAAGCTAAAACCAACCCCTGCTAGGACAAGCGAACCTGTGGTTAATAGTGTGTATAAGGTGCCACCAATGAAGGCTCCAACAATACCCAGGAGCATGGTTCCCAGGATACTGCTATCTTGATAACCGGGGTAGATTGCTTTGGCGATCGCACCAGCCAATAGACCTAAGACAATCCAGGCTAAAATACCCATAGTAAAGTTCTCCCTTACTTAGTTAGCTACTGATCGCTATTTTGAAGCTAGTATTTTGAACGGAAGAGCTCTTCACACCTTCAAATCTACAAAATTTAGCTAGCTCAGGTGCCCCCCTTTGGAGATAAAAAGAGGTAATCTTCCATACCCAAAGAGTACAGAAGATTACCTCTTTAACTAATTTCTGAGCTGCGGTTATCTAGACTAGCCAGTTAGCCAGCGCCCAGATTCCAATGAGAGATAATAAAACGGCTAACCATGCTCCCAAGTTCACCATTGATATACCTCCTTTTCTCTGTACTAACCGTTTCCTGGAATAATTACAATTACGTTGCTACCAACCCCAGGTTACGGGCTCCAGACATCGGGCCTATTCATCCTCATCTTGGTCACGAGTCATGAGACTAGCCCTTGCATCAATCGTTGGGCTTTCCAACATTTGCGGAGCTACTGCTGGGTTTTCGACAATATCCCGGGGGTTGCCTTCAAACCCACCCTTATAAACCAAGTCCATGGGATCAACAACGCGTTCATCCACACTGTCAGAACGCTTCTGATTTGCTTCCTGGGATGAATCCTGATTAGGGGAAGAATTGTCGTTGGGTGTTGCGTTTTCCATTACATCTCCTGGTTTATCCGTTGTAATTTCTACGAACTTGATGCTTAGTCAAACCGAATCTAAGATTTAACCAGAGCTATTCACAAATGCTTCGATGATTTAGCTTTCCACTTGTATGCCAGTTCTATATTCCACTTCACCGAAATTACTCATTAATTGCATCTATCGATGGTCATGGCAATAAGAGTAATTTTCATCAAAATTGCTTTATGAATGTTGTGTGCGGTGGATTTCAAAGTTGCACACAACGTTAATATGGCAGCCCTTTTTGGGTTAGGGGGCTATGGCGAGGAAAAACTACTTTTTCTTTTGTGCCTTCCAGGTACCACCATAGATGTAATGTGGATTATTCTGGCTGACATCCGAATAACAGGCGTCGCAGATAAAGACCCAGCGTTCGGTGTCATCAATTTGAGCACGGTAGAGAACGGGCGCACTGTTTTGGCAGCGATCGCATACCTTTTCCCGTTGTCGTGTCATGGAATATATTTACCTCCTGTCATGGTAAAAGAGGGGGCACCAGTGCCCCCTCTTTTACCATGACAGTTCTAGAGCAAAATCATATCTGTCGTTAGCGCTGAGATACCGTAGAACTCTGGCTACTATCTTGCTCGGAGTTTTGAGGCCGGGCAAAAATCATGCGTCCGGCAGAGGTTTGGAGTGCGCCCGTCACGACAACACTAATAGACTCGCCAATGTAGCGATCGCCCGTCTCCACCACCACCATAGTGCCATCATTCAAATAGCCAACTCCCTGGTCGGCTTCCTTTCCCGGCTTAAGAATTTTCAAATCAAGGCTATCACCCGGCACATAGGTTGGACGAATAGCCTGGGCCAGGTCGTTAATGTTGAGGACGGTAACTGCTTGCAAACTCGCAACCTTATTCAGGTTGTAATCATTGGTCAGGAGGGTGCCATTAATGTCTTGGGCCAACCGTACGAGTTTGGCATCTACCGTGCTGACATCATCGTAATCCGCTGGGTGAATGACCAGGCGCTCGGGATAGGTTTCGTTCAACCGATTCAAAATATCCAGACCACGCCGCCCTCGGATACGCTTTTGATCGTTGGAGGCATCAGCTAACTGCTGCAACTCTTGCAACACAAACTGCGGTACTAACACCTGTCCTTCAAGAAAACCCGTGCTCAGAATATCTTCGATGCGACCATCAATAATGCAGCTGGTGTCAAGGATTTTCGCCGAGGCTGACTTAAGGGTTCCTTCCGCAACCAGCAGGGTTTCGACAGAGTTAGGGTTGAGTAGGCGTAGGAGCGATCGCCCATTTGCCCCCGCTAAGTTCATTCCAGATACGGCAAAGACGACACTTCCCAGTACCGCCGTCAGGGGTTTGATAAAGGCAAAATCTGGGGGAATCGGCAACAGAAAGATTGGAGCTAGCATTAAGTTAGCGATGAGCAAGCCCAGCACCAACCCAATAGAGCGGCTTAAGAGCTGATCGATGGGCATCACCTTGATCTGTTGCTCCAACCGGCGATAGCTCGTTTGAGCCATCAATCCTAGCGCCAATCCGATCAGCCCGCCAAACCCAGCAATGACTGAGCTAAGCCCTTCTACATTAGAAACCTGACGCAGCGTCTCGGAGGGGAGAAAATCGACACTGTAAAAGCCGATTCCTGCCCCTGCTAGCATGAATGAAATGATAATGAGAGCATCTAGCATAGGTTTAAGCTGGGGTTTGTCTAGGCCTGGGCTCCAGGCTGTGGGGAGCATAAGGCAATTTCATAAAAAAGGGCGATAACCTGAGTTTTAAAAATCAGAATATCAGCTGCGACCAGACCGAACACCGCTGAGATAGCCAATATATACAGCCTCATTATATCCATTGCGTCTCCCCTCGATTGACCGGCAGGCTATTGAATATCCTCGATTTATGAGTTCTAAAAGAGTTGAAATAACCATAGCATCTACGCCCGGAAGTGCTGTGCCAGAAGCCAATTTTGCTCCTGTGAACGCTGCCTACATTCACATTCCCTTCTGTCGACGGCGGTGTTTCTACTGTGACTTCCCGATCTCTGTTGTCGGTGATACACGTCGCGGCGAAAATTCAGGCGCGATCGCTGAATACGTCACTCACCTCTGTCAGGAGATCCAGCAAACTTCGGTGGCGGGGCCGCCCCTGGAAACCATTTTCTTTGGAGGAGGGACCCCTTCTCTGTTGGCAATCGCCCAACTGGAAACCATTCTGAACACCCTGCAACAGAAATTTGGCATTGCTCCTGGCGCAGAAATCTCCATGGAGATGGATCCGGGCACCTTTGATCGAACCCATGTCGAAGGGTATGAGGCTGCCGGGGTGAATCGAGTAAGCCTTGGTGTACAAGCTTTTCAAGCAGAGCTTCTGCAAGTCTGTGGGCGAACCCATCAGCCTGAAGATATTCCTGTAGCCCTGGATCTGGTGCGTCAGGCTGGAATTAAGAATGTCGGTATCGATTTGATTTCAGGGTTGCCGCAACAAACCCTGGAGCAGTGGGAAGAGTCGCTGCGACGAGCGATCGCCCTCAGTCCCACCCATCTTTCTGTCTATGACCTGATCGTAGAACCGGGCACGGCCTTTGCTCGTCAATATCGACCTGGCGAAGGCCCTCTGCCTCCTGAGGAAACTGCCGCCCAAATGTACCGTTTGGCTCAGCACCTTTTAACGGCTGCGGGGTATGAGCATTACGAAATCTCCAATTATGCTCAACCGGGCTATGCCTGTCGCCACAACCGAGTGTATTGGGAGAACCGTCCCTATTACGGCTTTGGCATGGGAGCCGCCAGCTACGTAGGGGGGCAACGGTTCACACGCCCCCGCACTCGGCAGTCCTACTACGACTGGTTACAGGAAGGAATGGTGGTGGATGCGGCTGTAGCAACGACAGGCGATCGCCTGCTCGATGCCCTGATGCTAGGGCTGCGATTAGCCGATGGAATTAATTTGACGACCTTAAAACAAGAGTTTGGCGATGAAGTTGTGGCGCTCATCCTGAAAACTCTGACCCCTTATGAAGGGGCAGGCTGGGTTGAACGTCCTCAGCTAGAACAGGTGCGCCTGAGCGATCCAGAGGGGTTTTTACTCTCCAATACAATTCTGGCGGCCCTCTTCGAACGTTTCTCCATAGATTGAGCAAACTAGTAGGCTGCGGCCTAAGTTCGCAACCTATGTTTTTGTGTAGGGTGCTTCGCACCCTACACAAAAACATAGGTGATGGATTTCCGCCTCAGCGTACTAGATATTGCATCCTGACGTAGGCGAACTTAATCCACCCAGTACCCGCAACATCAGGCAACTTCTTCTGTTTGCTTGGCCTGCTGTGTTGTGGCCCTGAGCTCAGGGTGAGAGGTCAAACACTTGTGTCTTAATTGCACTAACCGTTGCCGTAAGTCGTGGGTAAGGCGCTTGGCATCGTCTTTAGGATTGCCAGTCAGATAATCAGCCACCACCATGGGAGTGCTAATCTGAATGCGCACTTTGGAACCCCAACGGGGCATCTCCTCGTCATAGTGCAAATGAATGGGCACAATCTTGGTTCCTATACCAGGCTCGCTCCGCTCTGAATGAATGGCTAAGCGGGCCAACCCTGCCTTCAGAGGGTGCACCTGATTATCACGGAAAATGCCCCCTTCCGGAAAAATAACCAGCATTTCCTGGTTGCGCAGCAAATCCATTCCGTAGCGCAAGCTAGCAATACCGGGTTGTCGGGGGTTGACTGGAAATCCGCCTAACCTGCGGATAAACCACCCCTGAATTCCTTTCACTTCGTCTACCGTCACCATAAACCGCAAGTAGCGTCCGGTTACTCGTGGGCCAGTAACGTGGGGCACGATCAAAGCGTCCCAGCGAGCTTTATGAGTTGGGGCCAAAATAACAGGGCCAGACGATGGAAGATTTTCCTGCCCCGTTACTTCAATTTCGCTGAAGTAGGACGGTAAGAGAAGCCGGCTGCCCAGGGGATAGGCGATCGCCGAAAGCCAGGGAGAAATGCGAGAGTCGATGGGAGCAGCTCGCTCGATGGACGTGAGGTCAATTTCGGTCTCAGGTTTCGAGGATGCCATGAAAATCCGTTTAGGGCGGTAACGCCGTTCCAATCTGCATTTTTAGAATAGTCGGCAATTGAAGGAGCCCTGTTGGGAACAGGACAGTTCTACGGCCGTCCAGATCTAGGCTATCGATTCCATCAGGAAAGCCTAATCCATCGTTGGCAGGAACCCGGCCTCCGCCGCAGGTTATCTCAGCTATATCAGGACTTATGCATTTGTGTTGTGGTTGGTGTGCGAAGTACACCAACCACAACACAAATACACTACGGATAGCGGGCTCGCGTAAGTCCTGTATATCACCTCCGAGAAATCAGGACTGAGGCATTTAATGTTGGGTGTGGTGTGTTTCGCATACCGCACCCAACATTGAATGCCTCAGTCCTGAAGGTTTGAACGGAAGAGAATTTATCCGGGAGATCAGGAACGTCGTTCTAAAAACCACTGCTGTAACTGGTTACGGCATGCCGACTCTAATACCCCTGGCAAGACTCTCAATCGATGATTTGAGCAGGGGCTATCTGGCAGGTTCAGGACAGTACGTATGGTGCCTGCCTTTGGATCATCGGCTCCATAGACTAGCAGGCCCAGGCGTGCCAGCAGAATTGCCCCTGTACACATGGGGCAGGGTTCCAGGGTGACATATAAGATACAGTCTTCGAGATGCCAGGTGCCCCGTGCTTGCCCCGCCGCTCGTAAAGCAAGGACTTCTGCATGGGCTGTGGGGTCATGGTCGCGTTCTCGGCGGTTTTCCCCTGTCGCAATTAAAGAGCCATCCCCGGCTATCACAACTGCTCCTACAGGGACTTCCCCCGCGGCTCCTGCAGCTGTAGCCAGGGCGATCGCCTGCTCCATCCAATAGCGATGAGCAGCGTGTTCAGGCGATAGTACACTCTTTCCGGTCACTTAGACGGCTGGTTGCTGCAAGAGAGCATCAAGTTTTCCCTCCCGATCGAGGCTGTAGAGATCATCGCAGCCACCGACATGCTCATTGTTAATAAAAATCTGCGGCACTGAGCGACGACCATTTGCCCGCTCTGCCATGCGGACTCTGGCTGCGCCATCGCCGTCAATTTTGTATTCAGTAAAGTTTACTCCCTTCCACCGCAACAAAATTTTCGCGCGAATGCAATAGGGGCAAGTTTGCCAGGTGTAAATTTCGACTTGAGCCTTCGCTTCAGGATGACGGCCCAGTAATCGGTTCAGCATTTCAAACATGGTTTTTTAAGTAGGTTTCAAGTAAGTTGAATGATAGGAAAGCTTGCATTGGCTAGGTGATGTCAACGCCCATCGCCGCATTTCACCCCTGAAGTTGAGTGTAGCGATTTCCGCACTTTAGCCCAACCCCTCTCTCCCCTACAATGTATGTATTGCAGCCTACTCGCTGCCTTTCCACCGCTTTTCCCGTTCAGATCGCATAAAGCCATGGGATTTTTTGACTCCGATATCGTTCAACAGGAAGCCCGCCAACTGTTTGAGGACTATCAGAACCTGATGCAGTTGGGTGGCAGTTATGGCAAGTTTGATCGTGAAGGCAAAAAGATTTTCATTGAGCAAATGGAATCCGTCATGGATCGCTACAAGGTCTTCATGAAGCGGTTTGAACTCTCTGAAGACTTTATGGCTCAGATGACGATGGAGCAACTCAAAACCCAGCTCGGTCAGTTCGGTGTCACCCCCCAACAAATGTTCCAGCAAATGCACATGACCCTGGAACGCATGAAAGCTGAAGTCGAAAGCCAAATTTGACTGTTTTCCATGTATTTAATGCCTGTGTATTTAACACCACAGGCATTGAACATTTTTTCACTATCGCCAGAGAGCATGTACGGAAAGAAGGTGGGGTAAAACCCCACCTTCTTTTCGTACACACATTGTGGTCGCTGCTAGATAGGTACCTAAGGCCGTACAAACTGCGAAGCTGGCTTGAACTGTTCTGCTGGAACTCCCTCCAATGCTCGTAGCATAAAGCTCTTCCAGATAGGTGCAACATAGCCCCCACCCGTCGCCCCTCTACCTACTGGCGAGTAGTTATCGTTCCCTATCCAAACGGCAACGGATAGCTGTGGTACATAACCCACAAACCAAATATCCCGTTCCGAAGACGTCGTTCCCGTTTTTCCAGCAGCGGGGCGGCCAATCTGGGCTGATGTGGCGGTTCCTCGGGAGATAACCCCCTGCATCACATCATTGAGCGATGCCACTGCCCACGGGTCTAAAACCAATTGAGGCCGGGGGGTATTGTCCAGTAGTACCCGTCCACTACTATCCGTTACGCGCACAATAAAGGTCGTTTCAGATTGCCAACCTCCACTGGCGAAGGTCGCATAAGCCGAAGCCATCTCTAGAGGTGTCAGGTCTACAGATCCTAACGGTAGTGAAGTTACGGGCTCAATGGGGCTGGTAATTCCCAAAATTCGGCAGATCTCAATCACGCGGTTGATACCGACCTCTTGGCCCAACTTCACCGCGGGTACGTTGCGTGATTGCTCTAGCGCTGATCGAATACTCATGGCACCGTAAAAGCTGCCGTCGTAGTTCTGAGGAGCGTAGGACTCATAGCCATCGGGATAACTCACGGGAGAGTCCATGATGGTTGAGCTGGGCGTGTACTTGCCACTCGCAAAAGCTGCGTAATAGACAAACGGCTTAAAGGCTGAGCCTGGCTGCCGCAAGGACATAATTGCCCGGTTGTACTGGCTTTGCTGGTAGTCGACCCCGCCCACCATTGCCTTCACGAAATGCGTTCGGGGATCTACGGCGACGAGGGCCATCTGATCGGCCCGCAACCCGCGTCGCCGGATGGTCTGATATCCATCTCTCACCGTTTCTTCAGCAATCTGTTGCAGTTTCAGGTCGAAGGTCGTCTGAACCCGCATGCCGCCTTTCAAGACGGCTTCACGGCCAAACTGCTCTGCTAACTCCTGCTCGACTGCTTCCGTTAGGTAAGGGGCACGGCTTACATCAAAGGATTGAATATCCCCCAGCCGAATGGGCTGTTGCCGGGCCTCGGCTTCCTCTTCCGGGGTAATCCAATTCAGCGTCCGCATGCGTTCCAGCACAGTTGCTTGGCGCCGCTTGGCCAATCGGTAATCCACAAATGGGCTGTAATTCTCTGGGGCCTGAATTAACCCAGCCATCATGGCAGACTCGGCCAGGGTTAAGTCAGCGGCTTTTTTGTTAAAGAAGCTCTGAGCAGCAGTTTCAACCCCGTAGTTGTTGTGTCCCCAATACACCTGATTGAGGTACATCTCCAAAATCTGATCTTTGTTAAAGATCTGCTCTAACCGGAGGGCCAGTACCGCTTCCGCCAGTTTCCGGCTGAAGGCTCGTTCTGGGGTCAAGAACAAATTCTTCACCAACTGCATGGTGACGGTTGAACCCCCTTCCACCGTGCGGCCTTCCTCCAGGTTGCTCAAGAGCGCGCGGGCAATACTGGTGGGGTTAATACCGTGGTGGGAGTAAAACTGGTTATCCTCGATCGCCAATACCGCCCGCTTCAAATCAGGCGATACTTCGTTGAGTGTAACGACATCCCGGTTGAACTCGTCATGGATGCTGTCGAGCTGAACCCCGTTAATGTCGTAGATATAGCTTGTTTCAGCCGGAATATAGTTACGCAAAACCCTTACATCGGGCAGGTTTCGGAAGCTGATGGCTAGGCCCACTAGCCCGCCTGCGACGACCGAGCTGCTCAGCATGGTGATGCTGAGTAAAGTTCCAGCGGTAACTTTCCCGACAGATTGTACAAACTGAAAAATAGGGGCCAGTTCCGAGGATTGCTCCGGTACGGCCTGAGCAGAAGTACCCTCGGGGGTTGGCGACGGGTTGCGCCGGGGTGGTTTGGGAGGACGATTTTTCGGTCCCCTGGAGCGGGCGGTATTGGAGGACACGTCGACAACCTTAATTACGAAACGGATCTGGCAAGGATTAGGTCGAACAGGCGAGTAGAGAGGAACACGTTAGCTGAGTTTAGGGCAGCCTATCAGAAGTAATAGCAGATATCTTCAAATCAGGCAGGAAAGATTCACAAACGTTGCCACGATTTTGGCAGAAATTGAGAGGTTTGTCCCGTTGTGTTCGATAGGATCCCAAAAGGCGATCGCCCATGCCCATCTACTCAAAACAATCTGTATAGTCTATCCCCTGTTCTAGCCTTGTCATCCGGATGCAAGCCAAGAATTACATAACGTTCGGCTAGGCAATCCCCATGGAAAGCGTGGCGAACCCAGACGGAAACACAAATTAAAACTATACTAGGCATTGCTCAAAAAATGATAAGAACCTGTGGGAGCGATAGAAGTAGGCGTGGGCGCAGCAAATTTAGCTCAATCAACTGTTAATGGCGTAGGGGAAACGGCCTCTTCCGATCTGGCCTGGTTGACCCGAGGGATTGTGGAGATCTTCCCAGACGACCGTAACTCCAAAGATCCTGCCGAAAATCTTATGCAGCGCTTGAAGGAGGGCGATCGCCCTCTCCGAGTCAAGCTGGGTATTGATCCCACGGGTACAGAAATCCATCTGGGACACAGCATTGTCTACCGTAAACTGCGAGCATTTCAGGATGCGGGGCATACAGCAGTCGTTATCATTGGCGACTTCACCGCCCAGATTGGCGACCCCACCGGCAAATCTGAAGTTCGTAAACAACTCACTACGGAACAGGTCAAGGCCAACGCCCAGACCTATCTGGATCAGTTGCGCCCTATCCTGGACTTTGATACCCCCGGGCGGCTAGAAATCCGCTACAACTCCGAATGGCTCTCTACGTTGGATCTGAGCAAAATTCTAGAGTTGCTTGGCACGATGACTGTGAGTCAGATGCTGGCTAAGGAAGGCTTTGCCGAGCGGTATGAAAAACAGGTGCCCGTCTACCTGCACGAATTTCTTTACCCGCTCATGCAAGGCTACGACTCTGTCGCGGTGCAGGCAGATGTGGAACTGGGAGGCACTGACCAGAAATTCAACCTGGCGGTAGGGCGGGACTTGCAGCGCCATTTTGGGCAAACACCTCAGTTTGGCCTATTGATGCCCCTGCTCTTGGGCACCGACGGGGTGCAGAAAATGTCTAAATCCCTGGGGAACTACGTTGGGCTGCTGGAGGATGCCCTGACCATGTACTCCAAGCTAGAGAAGACTCCGGATAACTTGATTTCCAGTTACTTTGAGTTGCTGACTAACCTGCCACTGGATCAGTTGCCGGAGAACCCGCGCGATCGCCAAAAACTCCTCGCCCTGGAAGTCGTCAGCCAATATCACGGGAGAGAAGAAGCTCTCAAAGCCCAAGAAGCTGCAATCATTCTCACCTCTGGTTCACCAGTATTTGGTAGCTCTACACTGAACCAATCATTGAGTGTCTCAGCCACAGCCCTTGAGGTACCCACATTTTCCATTCAGGAAATTCAGTTTCCAGTGAAGCTGTTTTATTTGTTGGGAGACAAAGCAACAGGATTGTGTAAGAGCAGTTCTGATGCCCGGCGACAGATCAAGGGTGGTGCAGTACGGTTAGATGGTGAGCGCATTACTGACGAGAACCAGGAATTTGCATCAGCTGAAGAAATCCAGGGCAAAGTTCTACAGGTTGGCAAGAATAAGTTTGCCCGTCTCGTACTTTGACAGGCCGTCTTTTGAACGGCACGAGGCACTTGTGTATTTTTAAGCAAGAACCCAGCGGTTGTTGGCTCAAAAATCCTCGAAGCAGCAACCGCTTTTTCCTTCTGTACCGAGACTCGATAGGATAGAGAGGGATCGCTGCACAGCGATCGAGATTAATCTCACGGGAGTTTTCCATCACATGGATTTGGTTGTTCTCCAAAATTGGCTGGATAATGCCTCCTTTGCTGTCCTCTTTTGCACCATGCTGGTGTACTGGGCGGGCGTGGCATTCCCAGGAGCAACGGTGCTACAGACCCTGGGTACAACGGGGATGGCGATCGCCAATCTAGGGCTGGCTGCACTTCTGGGTGCTCGCTGGCTAGATGCCGGATACTTCCCCCTGAGCAATCTTTACGAGTCTTTGCTGTTTATTGCCTGGGGCGTCACGGCTGTCCATTTCCTGGCTGAAAGCACCAGCCGTAGCCGTTTGGTGGGAGCATTTACCTCTCCCGTCGCCATGGGGATCACAGCTTTCGCGACCCTGTCTCTGCCCGCAGCGATGCAGAAGTCGGAACCCCTGGTTCCTGCACTGAAGTCCAACTGGCTGATGATGCATGTGAGCGTGATGCTGCTCAGTTATGCCTGTTTGATGGTGGGAGCTGTTTTGGCGATCGCCTTCCTCATCGTTACCCGTGGTCAATCGATTCAGCTCCATGGCAGTTCTGTGGGCACCGGGGCCTATCGCGAAGGTCGCTATCGCCTGCGCCGTGCTGGAGCACCTGTGGAGGCGGAGGAGCCGGTTGCGTCTTCGGGTGGTAGCACAGCCGTACTCAATCCTGTGGCGGCCACTACCATGGCTTTAACTCCTCAACGGCTAAGCCTTGCCGACACCCTCGATAATGTTAGCTACCGCATTATTGGTCTGGGCTTTCCCCTTCTCACCATTGGCATCATTGCCGGAGCAGTTTGGGCCAATGAAGCCTGGGGCTCCTACTGGAGTTGGGATCCCAAAGAAACGTGGGCACTCATTACCTGGCTCGTCTTCGCCGCCTACCTCCACGCTCGTATTACCCGAGGTTGGCAAGGACGACGTCCTGCGCTTCTGGCGGCTTCTGGTTTCCTGGTGGTTTGGATTTGCTACTTAGGGGTTAATCTTCTGGGTAAGGGGCTGCATAGTTACGGCTGGTTCTTTTAAGCTCGCGTTCGTCGCCCCGCTGCCGATATCGCTCCCCCTACACGGCATAGATGCCCAGAGCTACTATACCGTTATGAATTAATAAAATTCCAAAGAGGTATAAAGATTGCCACACCTCTTTGGAATTTTATTAATTCGCTAAACCCTTATATATTGGAACCTGGACAAGCGTCCCTGGATGACACTGAGGATCATCGTTAATGGAAGATTACAACCTGCTTAGTGATGACGAGGTGCTGCACGTCCGTGTAGGCCGTGTACTGATGCCTAACTCCACCTTTAAGGTGAGTGAATTTTTGGATGCCCTGGCTCAGGTCGTCAGCGAACGAGAAACGGAATGGGTAGACGAGTGCGAAGATTGGTTTACCGATGAGGGTCTCCGCTGTGAGGTGCTGCGGTTTGGCAACCAGGGCTGGCAGCGTGGCCGTGTCCGAATTCGCTTAGAGTTTCAGCCAGAACCCCAGAAGCTTCTAAAAGAGCAAGCGCCTCGCCGTGCCAACCGTCAGGAGCGAGCTTACCGGGGTGACGTCCAACCAGCGCGGGTCGAGGACGTTCCCTACGAAGAATTTCGAGATGATTACTAAGGGTCCGTCAAACTTTTTGTAGGGCTGCGACCCTCATAAAAATCTTAAGGGTGAGAGTTCTTCACCCTTAACAGATTGGCAAGGGCTCTACTGCCCATTAATGTTTTTGATGGTGAGCGATCGCCACCCCCAATCCACCATGTCGGCTGCATTCCTCTGGAGCCCCTATCACGCCCGTCTGCACCATACCCTTCGGCAACGGGGTCTTTTTTCTCGTAAACAAAGCATGTTGATTGCCGTTTCCGGTGGTCAAGATTCTCTCTGTCTGGCGCAATTGCTCTTGGATCTGCAACCCCATTGGGAATGGCGCATTGAGATCGCCCACTGCAACCATCGCTGGCGTCCAGATGCCGATGATAATGCAGCTTATGTCCAATCCTTAGCCGAAGCATGGCAGGTGCCCTACCATGGGCGCACCGCCGCTGAACCCATTCCCTCCGAAGCCGCCGCTCGTGACTGGCGCTATGCCGTCCTTAAGGAAATTGCCCGGCGGGAAGGATTAGACTGTGTCGTGACGGGCCATACGGCGAGTGATCGCGCGGAAACGCTTCTATACAATTTGATTCGAGGCAGCGGAGCTGACGGCCTGCAAGCTCTCACCTGGAACCGTCCCTTAAGTGACTCCATTCGTCTGGTTCGTCCTCTCCTGGACTTCCTTCGCTCCGAAACCGCTCAAGTCTGTCAGGACAGACAGTTGGAGGTCTGGTACGACGCAACCAACGACGATGTAACCTACGCCCGTAACCGTATCCGCGAAGAACTTCTCCCTTACCTGCAGGAGCACCTCAACCCCCGGGTCGAAGCCCATCTTGGGCAGACTGCAGAGCTACTACGAGCCGACGTAGCTCTGTTAGAAGAATTAGCAACAACCGTGCGTAAACAGGCTAGTAGCCCTGATAGCCCCTACGCCTTAAATCGGCAAGTGCTCAAAAACGCTCCTCTGGCCCTCCAGCGGCGGGTGGTACGCCAGTTTCTGCAAGGCTTATTGCCAGCATCCCCTACCTATGAGCAGGTCGAGAAGGTGGTACGACTTATTCTTGCACCCAACCGTAGTCAAACAGATCCCCTTTCGGGAGGGGCGATCGCCCGCGTTGAGCAGGACTGGATTCAGCTTCAATCGAGGGAATCCAATTACTAATAAATTGGGGGTAGCGCTTAGCGCTACCCCCAATTTATTAGTGATGATTCAGGTAATGGGTTAGGAAGCGTATTCTGGAGCCTGGGTCAAACTGCCGATCAATTGGCGCATCTCGGCGATCGCTTGCAACTGATAGTCGCTGGCTTCCTGGAACTGATTCATCAGCCCAGCAACGGCTTCCAGATTTTCCTGCAACTGCGGCAGAGCTCGGCTGGCAAACTGCATGGCATCCGGGTAGGAATTGAGCCGTCCCCAGATTTCGCCCAGGGCTCCCTTCTCAGCTTTCAGGTCTTGCTCCTGTTGCTGTAGCTCATTCCACAGGGCTTCCTGGGTCGCCGCTTGCTGATCCACTTGTCCCTGCTGATTACCAAAGCTATCTTGCATGGCCTTAAGGTCGCTCTGGGCTTGTTGCAAAGCCTGCGAAAGTTGTTGCTTCAGGTTATCCAGTCGAGACACGACGGGGGAGAGATCAATTTCCGGACCACTGCCACCACTGCTTTCTCCCTTACGACGGCTTAGAACTTGTCGATGCTGCTGGATGACATCTCGCCGCTCTTGCAAAGTCCGTCGTTGCCCTACCAGGGTCTCATCCAACATCCGATAGCGATCCTGCTCGTCTGCCAGCTCCGACTCCATGCGCATGCGATCGTACTCGCTAGCACTTTGGATTTGCTCCATCAGCTTATTGATGTCGTCCTGTTGAGCTGTCAGCTCCTCTTCCTGGCTGCTCACGAAGCGCGAGATTTTCTCCAGGTCAGCCTCCATATCTCGAACTGCCGTCTCCAACTCCTCTAGAGGCATCTTTTCCAGAGCGCTTAGGTCAATGCCACCACCCAAAGTAAACTGCCCCGACGTCTCAATTAACTGTCGGAATTGTTGTTGTAACTCATCCTGCTGCTGTAGCTGAGAAGTCAGGCTATTGATATGGTCCTGCTTCATATCCACCAGCTTTTGGCGTGCTTGCAGTTCCGCTCGAGCATCTTCTAGTGCTGTCTGAGCCTGCCGCCACTCCTGCCAGCGCGTCTGCAGCCGTTGCAGGTTCTCGTCCAGGGTATTCTGACGTTGCTGAGTCTGGTTCCGCTCCTCATCCAATGTCTGATAGTGGCTTCCAATGCTCTCCTGCTGATGATTGAGGATACCAAACGCCTGGTTGAGCTGTTCCCGTACGGCTTCGGTCGGTGCGATCGCCCCCGATAGCCGATCCAGCAACTCCTGCATCTGCTGGGCCTTCCCTTCATCGAGCACAGCCGATTGGGAATATTGAGCCTTCTGCTCCTCCATGCGGTTCATTTCACCCCGCAGATGAGCCCAGGCTCCTTCAAGATCCTGGTTCTTACGGTCGAACTCGGCCCGCTGCTGCTCTACATTCGCTTGCAGCTCTTCAATTTCCCGACGCTGTTGCTCCAGCCGCTCAAAGTCTTCCTCCATCTGGTGGAGTTGCTCTTGGCGAGCTTCTAGCTCCATTTCTCGACGGTTGAGTTCCTGGCTCTGGTAAGTCAGCGACTCCTTCCATTGTTCAATTTCTTCTTCCTGGGATTTGGAGCGATCCTGGAGGCGGGAGAAGTTTTGCAGAATGGTCACCAATTGACGTGCCGCATCGGAGTGCCGCTGTATCTGCTTGGTTCCACTCAGCTCAACCATAATCAGTGCACCGGCGTTGTAGCTAGCCATTTCATCGGGGCACTGAACAATTTCTTCATTGGGTACAGCCGTCCAGCTACTTTCTGAACGCTGGCACGCCAATAATCGAAGTTCCACCTTTGCGGTTCGGAACGCTCCACCCTTCTTCTGCACTTCGGCTAGATACAGCACACCAATATTCCTCTTCCGTATCGGTCTAGACTAAATACCAACGATGCAAATCAATCCACCTGATGGTTGGCAGTTCCTTAGTAGCTGGTAAGCCTATACTGACTTAGGAACCAGTCCCTAGCCCAGCCAAGGTCTTCCATAAGTCTAATCAAAGGCCCCATCATCATTATGTTGCAGAATAACCAAGGGGATACCGATCGAGCCGATGGTATCTCGGTTATCCCTGGCAATTTGGTTAGCTGCTGGCGATCGCATCCAACCGTCAAATCGCTCCGCTTTCCGCCCCTGACATCTGCGAACACGCAGTGCGACTAGGTTGGGATGGAGGCACCTGAATCCTTCCGTTCAAATGTAACACCATCAAATGGGAACGGGATCTGGTTCTAACGCAAAAGCACAAACGCTTTTCTAAAATTTATGCAGCCTTCAGGTTTATGCCTTGAATGCGTAATTTTCCGGACAGCATCCAGCAAGCGCGAAGACTCACAATGACAACTTCAGATCTGATGGGTGCAGGGCTAATGCTCTTTGAACAGCCTTTTCAAGTATTGCGATCGCCCTTTTCCTTCCTGTGTCTGGGTAGTGTTGCAAATGCGTGGTTGGTTGTTGAGATGGGGGTAAGCTCCCCGCTCAAAATTAACTAATCAACATGTCTAGAACAGCACCAAATTTATGGCAATGCTCCACTTTGTCACCATTAAGAAAGGCTTCTGTCGTTCTTGGCCATCTCATCTATATATAACGTTGTGTAAACTTCCGGGTATCCACGATTATTCTGCAAAACCCTCTAATTAGGAAGCTTTACAGCCTTTCATCCGGCCTCCCAATGGCTGAAGTAGAGGTATAGCAGTGACTATAGATTGTCCAATCAATGAGTAACGCTATAGTGATAAAGCAGAAGCTCAAGAGCAGCCTTAATTAGCTGCAAAATCAGGCAAAAACCGCTAAAAAGCTACTTTTCATAGGTTAAAAACTCTTTGGGCGAGGAAAAGTCTTTCATTGCGATTGCTCAATACTTTGAGCATGGCTGATGATTTTCCCAATCTGATCGGGAATCTTGATGAAAGAGGTAACAATGAACTAGGTAAAGCACGCGGTTCCCCAATCCCGTGCAACCGTTTTCAGGAGAGCCACTCGGCTAAATGCAGGGCACACTCAGCGAAATCGATAGTCGCAGTATTCTTCAACTCATTGAATTAGGCCAGCGAACTGGAGAGCTGTTTGTCGAAGCCTACAGCTTGCCAATGGTTCCGACCGGCAATGATGCAGTTGTTGCACAGCAAGCTTGGCGGCGCCCTAAAGCCCCAGTCGAGAAATCCTGGTTTGTCTTCTTCCTGAATGGACAAGTAGTCTATGCCGGTGATGCTGGATCAGATTTGACGCGCCTGCGGGATTACCTGCGTCACTATCGCATTACTCTTTCTGCAGATAATGCAGCTCCTTCGGCGATCGCCACCACCAACGCTCCTGAGTATGGCCACCTCTGGGCTCTGCTTGAGAACCATACCCTTACGGCTGCTCAGGGACGCACCATCCTTCAACGTATGGTGCAAGAAACATTGTTTGACATCCTGAGCCTGCATCAAGGCGCATTCATCTTTGAGGTTGGCCCACCTCTGGTGCCTCAACTAATGCCCTTGGAAATCGGTGCGTTGGTGCCCCAAATTCTGAAACAGGTGCAGGAGTGGAAGCAACTGCGCCCCCATGTGCAATCTCCGGAGCAATGCCCGGCGCTTGCTGAAACCAGCCACCTACGTTCCAAAATCTCAGAAAGTGCCCTGACCGCCTGGCTCGATGGCAAAACCTCCATCCGTCGCCTGGCTCGCTATTTGCATCAGGACATTGTGGCTGTAGCAAATCGTCTTTACCCCTATGTGGAACGGGGCGATCTGCAACTGCACATGCCCCAGCCTATTCCTGCCCCAAACCCAAACCTACTGCCTCAAAATCGGGTACCACGAGTTGTGTGCATCGATGATGGGGCCAGTATCCGTAAAGTCGTTGAGCTCATTCTCAACGGCAATGGTTATGAAGGCACATCCATTAGCAACCCACTCAAGGCGCTGAGCCTTCTATTCCAACTCAAGCCCGATCTCATCCTGTGTGATATCTCAATGCCCGAGTTGGATGGCTACGAAATTTGCGCCATGCTGCGCAAGTCCACCGCGTTTCGTCAGACCCCCATCATTATGTTGACGGGTCGAGACGGATTTATTGATCGGGTACGCGCCCGAATGGTTGGGGCTACAGACTATCTGACGAAGCCCTTCGGAGAACACGAATTATTAACTCTAATAGAGAAATATATCGGGCCTGGGAATCCTGATCAGCCTGAGCCTGAAAAATTATTGGCCGAAGCCCTTGAAAATGAGTTAGAAATTGGTATCCCCCGATCTACTTCCGCCACAACTACCCCAACTGATTAATTATTCAATTTGAAGTGCATTATCTTGGTTTACAGGAGAATCCTTATACTGTCCTCGTTAAGCCTCCTTCCCAACCAATCGCGGTCGTAGAGTCGATATGAGTAAAGTTTTAGTCGTCGAAGACAGCGTAACCCAACGAGAAATGATTACAGATCTACTAAAGGGTAGTGGACTAGAAGTAACAGTCGCCAGTGATGGGGTAGAAGCCTTGGAGCAGATCGAGGATCTGCGGCCCGATCTAGTCGTGCTCGATATTGTAATGCCTCGAATGAATGGGTACGAGGTCTGCCGTCAGATCAAATCTAATCCCAAAACCCAGAACATTCCTGTTGTGATGTGTTCATCAAAAGGGGAGGAGTTTGACCGCTACTGGGGCATGAAGCAGGGTGCAGATGCCTATATTGCTAAGCCCTTCCAGCCCACAGAGCTGGTTGGCACCGTTAAGCAGCTATTGCGAGGATAAGGCGTGACCTAATGATCGGCAATCCAGATTTTTTAACCGGTAGTGGGCAAGATCAGGCCCCCGAACTACAACAGCTCGATAGTCCCGAGGGTGAGCTTCACCTGCGGTTTTTTGTCACGTCAGGGGGTGAGTTTGCCTTGCCTGCTATGGGCATCCGCGAAGTGATCTCAGCCTCCCCGGATCGAATTACACCGATCCCGAATGTATCCCCCCTCCTCTTGGGTACTCTCAATGTACGGGGGCGGGTCGTGTGGGTCGCCGATCTGGGTCAGTTTTTAGGTGATGTCATGCCCCTCAGCACCGATCGCTCTGAAATAGCAGTGATTGCGGTTGAGGATCAAGACACTATGTTAGGCTTAGCGGTTGACCGCATCTACGGTATGGATTGGCTGGACATCGAGGAGATTCAGATGCCCACCAATGTAGCCGATGGTATGGCACCGTTTCTCCGAGGAGAGTGGACTGTTGCCGATGCCACTGGCACAGACCATGTCCTCAGGCTTCTAGACCAGGTCGCAATCCTACGATCAGCGCGATGGGCGGCATAAATATCAGGCAAATTCCGAATCTGTTCGGGTAGGAGGAGCAAATGGGATCAGGCACTGAGTACGCACAAGAGTATCAACAGGCTGAACGAGCCTACATGCAAGGCAGATATGAAGAGGCTGCCGAAATCGTCGATCGCTTGGCTGCCAACCACCCAGACGATCCAAGCACCCGGCTGCTGCGAGGCCACGTCTATTGCTATGGCCTGCAACAGTACGAGATGGCCCGCCAGGAATACGAGACGGTACTTACCATCACCACGGATGCAGAATATATTGACTACGCCAACAGTGGCTTAGCCGCTATCAGCCAATATTCCTCCTCCGACTCCGATAGCCCAACGGGTGAAGATCCAAGCTTTGGGGTCGCGGACTTTGATATTGATTCAGATTTTGTTAGCACCCATGATCCCTCTTCCTATGGAACAAATGGATTCCAGGCAGAAGGGGATGACTTTGGCTTAGAAGACTTTGGTGCATTTAACGGCTCTGACAATCCCTTCGGGACAGCCGCTACGGAAGACGCTTACGATAATCCATTCGCTAACAATGTGGGCGATGGCAATATAGGCGGTGATGATCCGTTTGGCCTGGATGATTCACCGTTCAATACGGCGGCTCCGGCTTATCCTCCCAGCGATGATGAGTTTGGCAACACAGTTTTTGGAGGTGAGAATCTCAGCTCCCCGCCACCCTTTGAAGATGACTTTACCGTAGACGAAAATCCTGGATACGCCAGCAATAACTATGGCGATTATGGTTCTTCCCTGGATAGTGCGCCAGGGGTGACCCATAATCGGCAAGGCGATGAGGAAACCCTTTTTATGTCGGGTGATGAATTAGAAGGTCAGCCCCAGATGGATCAGACCTTTGGGTATCCAAGCTACAACTCCACCGTCAGCCTGAACACTGGCTCTGACAGCTTTAATGATTTTGATTTGGAAGACCTGGATGATTTTCAGGACTTTTCTACCAGCGAAGAACCCCGTCCAGCGCCTCAAAATACAGTTCGCTCTGGAGGAGCTGATTTTCTTGATGACTTTGAGGAGTTTGACGATCTGGGAAGTCTGCCCGACTTTGACCTATCGGACAACTCTGCTGGTTTTAGCAGCCCATCCGTTGGGATCTCCAACTCTATGTCCTCCGGGGATTCCAGCTTCGGCTTCGCAGACAGCGGCGACCAATCCGTCATTCGGGAAGACGAAATCTTCAGCATTGCAGGTAATACTGAATCGTTGCCGACATTCACGTCCGTTGATGTCCGTGATGTGGAACCCGAAGTAAGTGTGGAGCAAGGATGGACGGCTCCGATGGAGAATGCTTCCCTTTCCTCCAAGCGTTGGATTATTGCTGGAGCGACAGGGATTGTATCGGCTCTATCGGTTGCAACCGTTAGTTTCATCTCCTCCAGTCTTCTCGTACCCCCGCAAGACAAGCCTACCGTGGTTCCTTACACCACCCGTTCTGGCTTGCTGATGGCGGCAGCTGCAGGCTTATGCGGGGCAGGTACCGCTGCGGCTCTAAGTTGGGCCACAACCCGTCAAATGCAGCGCTCTGTAGATGACTTGCAACGCCAGTTTGAATCGGTTTCTCAGGGAAACCTGAATGCTCGAGCTGTAGTGTACTCCGAGGATGAACTGGGCCGCTTGGCGACTGGCTTTAACCAGATGGCTCGAGTGATTTTAACGACCACCAGTGAAGCTCAGCGTAAGGCGGAAGAGCAGGAGCAAGCGAAGGAAGATTTGCAGCGTCAAGTGATTCGCTTACTGGACGACGTAGAAGGCGCGGCCCGAGGTGACCTGACGGTACAGGCGGAAGTAACTGCCGACGTTCTGGGAGCCGTTGCTGATTCCTTCAACCTCACCATTCAAAACCTGCGAGAGATTGTGGAACAGGTGAAGACTGCTGCTCGGCAGGTAGCCAAGAGTTCTACAGAAAATGAAATATTTGCGCGATCGCTCTCCTCTGACGCTCTCCGTCAGGCCGAGGAGCTGGCCGTCACCCTCAACTCTGTGCAGGTGATGACCGACTCGATTCAGCGGGTGGCCGAAAGCGCCCGTGAAGCTGAGGAAGTAGCCCGTTCTGCATCGGCTACCGCCCTCAAAGGTGGGGAAGCGGTGGAACGTACTGTATCCGGTATTTTGGAAATCCGAGAAACGGTGGCGGAAACAACCCGGAAGGTGAAGCGACTGGCCGAATCTTCCCAGGAAATTTCCAAGATCGTGGCATTGATTTCTCAGATCGCTTCTCGTACGAACTTGCTGGCCCTTAACGCCAGTATTGAAGCGGCTCGTGCCGGTGAAGCAGGTCGAGGATTCGCCATTGTTGCCGATGAGGTTCGTCAGCTAGCGGACCGGGCGGCTAAAGCGTCGAAAGAAATCGAGCAGATCGTATTGCAGATTCAGGGTGAAACGAGCTCGGTAATGACGGCAATGGAGGAAGGTACCCAGCAGGTTATTGAGGGTACTCGACTGGCAGAACAGGCCAAGCGATCGCTCGAAGACATCATTCAGGTATCTAACCGAATTGACGTGCTGGTGCGTTCTATTACCGCCGATACCGTCGAGCAAACGGAAACCTCCCGAGCTGTGGCCCAGGTTATGCAATCCGTTGAGTTAACCGCTCAAGAAACCTCCCAGGAAGCCCAACGGGTGTCCGGTTCTCTTCAGAGTCTGGTGGGAGTTGCGCGTGACCTGCTGAACTCCGTGGAACGTTTCCGCGTTGAAAAATAAGCCATTCTTATTTCGTTAACCCCTATTGGAGGGATGACGTGATAGTGATATGGGAGAAGTCGGGTACATTAGATGCAATTCATCTATAAATCGGCCGACTGATCGGTTTGTATCAGGTGCCACCGAGTGACATCTACCAAGCCCACTTGGGTGCATAGCCAAACCCAGCGTATTCGAGGAACACTGCCATGCTGTCGGAACAACAACAGCGGATTATGGGGTACTTCATTGAGGAGGCGAAAGACCACCTCAATACCATTGAGCAGGGGTTGCTGAGTCTCCAGAACACCATTTCAGACCCCGAGATGGCCCATGAAGTATTCCGTGCGGCCCACTCCGTAAAGGGCGGAGCAGCAATGCTGGGTTTGGACAGCATTCAGCAAACCTCCCACCGCCTAGAAGACTACTTCAAAGTCCTGAAGGAATGCCCGGTTCAAGTTGATCAGCGCTTAGAAAGCCTGTTACTGAACGTCTTCGACACCCTCCGGGATTTACTAGACCAATTGCAGGGGCCATTCGGGCTAACGGATGATAAAGCGCAAGAAGCCATGGTGGCGATTGAGCCCACCTTTGCGCAGCTCAACGAGCACATCAGTAAATTGGTTGCTCAGGCTGGGGTCACTCCTCCTGATGACGTGAACTTGCAGTCGGTACCTGTCGCGCCACAGCCAGTCATCACCCCACTGGTTGTTGCGGCTCAACCTGCTGAGGAAAGCGCGTTTCAACTTATCTTTCAAAGCGATGTTCCGGCTCGTCTCCGGGATATGTTGCAGCTCTTTAAGCAACCTGATCGTCCCGAAATACGGCAGCAACTGGACGGAATATGTCAATCCCTGGCCCAGGCTGGAGAGCAATTTGAGCTCGTACCCTGGGTCGATTTGTTGAATCTGACACGGCGAGCGGTCGCCCACCCTGAGAACGAGTTCCGGGCTTTGGCTCCCGTCGTCATTCGCGAAATCAAGCAAGCTCAGGAACAAACTCTTGCAGGCCAGTCCATGGCGATTTCGGCTGGGGACGCCTTACTGGCTTTGGTGCCACCAGAACCCGAGCTTGAGTTCAACGAGCTAGAAGCTCTAGACTTCCTGACTGACGACATTGAAGAGGTTGGTACCTTTGAGTTGCCCGAACTGGGCTTTGGCTTGGATGAGGCGGCCCTGCTGGAAGATGCCGATTTGGCAACCGGAGCAGGCTTGATGGCCGATACAGATATTGACTTTGGCGATCTGCCCTCTCTGGAACAAGATAGTACCTGGGTGCAGGAAGACGCCTTTGCAGATTCGAGTTTAGCCGATGAGTTAAACACCAGCGAATTCACTTCAACGTCAACAGATGATGGCCCTATAGTTGGCATGGCTGAATTGAATAGCCTGGCCGATCTTTTTGAGGCTGACACTCCGGAACTTGGTATGACCTGGCAGGAAGAGGAAATCCTCAGTGATGCAGATGCCGGTATGCCTGAGCCGTTAGAGTTAGATAATTCAGGAGATTTCAGTGATCTTCTGCAAACAGGCTTTGGCAACACTGATCCTTTTGCTCTGGAAATCCCTGCTTCATCGGATGAGGATGATGATAGCCTCTCCGATCTGCTCCGTCAGGCAGAGCTGCCAGATGCTGCTGGCCTTGATTTGGACTTAGGTTCCAGTGATGCATTTTTGACAGAATTAGGTGGCCTGGATGTAGGAGCTGCGGGAAGCGATCGCGCCTCCATTGATAACCAGGAAATGATTGGCGAACTCAATCTCTTCTTCTCTGATATCCAGGATGATTCTTTTGGAGAGACCGGTGCTACCAATCTCCCGCCTAGCGATGAAGAGAGTGTCGATTTTCTGTTCGAGGATACCTCTGAGACAGTCATCATCACTGATTTGCCTGGAATGGATGATCCTTTTGGAGGGATTAGCATTTCCAGTTTTGGCCCTGATGAAGACGAAGAACTAACTTTAGAACCCACAAATCCTTTTCAGGATGTGGGAATGGCTGACCTAAACTTGGCAGTTGACGATCAATCTTCTCCTGATTTTGAAGATGGCAATCCTTTTGCTGATCTCAGCTTTGGGGAGGAGAGTAACCCATTAAGCGAGTCCTTTGCAGATGAATCTCTATTCTCAGAGCCTGAAAGTGTCACAGCTTCAGGAGAGGAATCTGCTTCTGAGGAAGCTTCGGCTGAATCACTGTCCTGGCTAGACATGCTCGATTCCGATGAAGGGTTGACGGGGATGCCTGCCGCTCCTTCAATGTGGAACACAGATGACGAGGATGTGACTGCTGACCTGTGGGACAGTGATCAGGCCCAGGCAGCAGCATCTGCCGGCGATCCCTTTGGTAGCTTTGACCTATCAATGGCGGTACCTGAGCCAGCTGCAGATGTTGCACTTGCATCAGAAGAAGTACTTCTTGAACTTGACCCTGCTCTCACAGCCGATAATCTCGATTTAGATCTAGATCTTCCTGTTGATCTGAGCGATGACAACCTGGAGTCTCTTGATCTGGATTTAGACAGCTTGATTGCTGCCACCGAACCTGAAGCCATAAGCGCCAAGGGCTGGGATGCTGAGGGAAGTGATTTAGGACTCGATCTGAACCTGGATTTCGCGGAGAATTCTGAGGACCTAGGGTTAGGCTCTTCACTAGAAGCTACTCCTGCTTTGGAGCATGATTTAGGGTTCGGCGAACTCGATCTGGGTAGTGGTGACTTTACGGGTAGCGGGTCTGAGGATCCATTTGCTACAGATATGCCGGGCTTCGATCTAGATTTGGGGCTGGCTGATGAGAGCTTCCCAGAGGCCACAGCAGAGAGCTCCGTAGATAATTTCAACAGTTTTCTGAATGAAGAGAGCCTAGATTTTGATCTGGAGGTGCTTTCAGATGGACTGACCGCTACACCTGTCGAGGAGACACCTGACAATCTGGGCAGCATAGCGGATAGCGCTGACCTTGATTTTGATCTGGGTCTTGGCTTTGATGTGCAGCCAGAAGCGGAAGACAGTGAAATTTCTGGAGATTTAGATGCACTGCTAGGTGAATCAGCTCTCGACTTTGATCTGGAAACGGAATCGAGTGAGCTGACAGAATCTTCTGTAGATCAATCTTCTGATGATTTTGATGTCTTGCTGGGCGACGGGTCAGAGCTTGATTTTGATCTGGGGATGGAATCGAGTGAACTGACGGAATCCTCTGTAGATGAATCGTCTGAAGGTTTTGATGCCTTACTGGGCGGGTCAGAGCTTGATTTTGATCTGGGGATGGAATCAAGTGAACTGACGGAATCCTCCGTGGATAGCTCCTCTGAAGATTTTGATGCCTTGCTGGGCGGCGGGTCAGAGCTTGATTTTGATCTGGGGATGGAATCAAGTGAACTGACGGAATCCTCCGTGGATAGCTCCTCTGAAGATTTTGATGCCTTGCTGGGCGGCGGGTCAGAGCTTGATTTTGATCTGGGGATGGAATCAAGTGAACTGACGGAATCCTCCGTGGATAGCTCCTCTGAAGATTTTGATGCCTTGCTGGGCGGCGGGTCAGAGCTTGATTTTGATCTGGGAATGGAATCAAGTGAACTGACAGAATCGTCCGTGGATAGCTCCTCTGAAGATTTTGACACCTTGCTGGGCGGCGGGTCAGAGCTTGATTTTGACTTAGGAATGGAATCGAGTGAACTGGCAGGATCTTCTGCAGATAGTTCTTCTGAAGATTTTGATGCCTTGCTGGGTGGTGGGTCAGAGCTTGATTTTGATCTGGGAATGGAATCAAGTGAACTAACAGAATCCTCTGAGGATAGCTCCTCTGAAGATTTTGACGCCTTGCTGGGTGGTGGGTCAGAGCTTGATTTTGATTTGGGAATGGAATCAAGTGAACTGACAGAATCCTCTGTGGATAGCTCCTCTGAAGATTTTGACGCCTTGCTGGGTGGTGGGTCAGAGCTTGATTTTGATTTGGGAATGGAATCAAGTGAACTAACAGAATCCTCCGTGGATAGCTCCTCTGAAGATTTTGACGCCTTGCTGGGTGGTGGGTCAGAGCTTGATTTTGATTTGGGAATGGAATCAAGTGAACTGACAGAATCTGTAAGTGACTCATCGGGTGGCTTTGACAACTTGTTTGATGAACCTGGGCTTGATTTAGACCTGGGTATGGCATCCGATATGTCACCAGACCCCTTTGTCAACACCGCATCAGATGAGACTGAGAATCTGTTTGATGGAGCGGCTCTCGATTTTGGCTTAGGGTCAGAATCGAATGACCTATCAGAAGTAACCAGCAGTGAGACATCGGAAGATTTCGATAACCTGTTTGATGAATCTGAGCTGAGCCCTAATCTGGGGGTGGATTCAAGGGAGTCTCTTGATGCTTCTGATGGTGATAATGCGGACAGTTTCGATGCCCTTTTAGGTGAGGCTGATCTTAGTCTTAATTTGGCGTTCGATGCCTCAGATGATGCGTCTGCCAGCCTTACAACTGATAGCTTCGACGACCTCTTTGGGGATGCACAATCCGAGTTTGATGCACCCCTTGCATCCGTCGAAACGTTGGATAGCGACTTGTCAGAAGACTTCGGGAATCTAGATAGCTTTCTTAACGAGGAAACTGATTTAGGGCTGGATCTGGAGTCTTCATCGGCATTTGATGATGAGTTGGGCTTTAGCCTTGATGAAGCAGGAGATACTGAGGCGGATGAATTAACGGAGCTTGCTTTTGCTGGGTTGTCGCTGGATGAGGACACAGAAGAGTCTTCTCCCACTCTGTTTCCGGATGATGGAAGCAGCTTTGATTCCGACACGGACTTGTCGCTTGACTTCGATGTTGACACGCTACTTGACGATGTCAGCAGCGGTCAGCTTCAAGAAGCTGATTTGAGTGTGACAGGTTCGGGGGACGTGGACGGTTTTGCAGATCTGGATGCCTTACTGGAGGAAAGCTCTTTTGAGCCTTCTGGAGCAGCAAGCTCTGAGCCTGACGCTGGGCTGGATGAATTTGCCGACCTAGATGCTTTGTTAGGGGATGCATCATCGAATGGTGGCGTTACAGATACAGCAGGCGGTGATGATTTTGCAGATTTGGAGGCACTTCTAGGTGCAGATTCTCCTGGGTTAGCTACGCCATCTGTTCAGCCAGCAGAACCAATATCTTCTTTTCCCAGTGATGAATTTGAAGACCTCGAAAAACTGCTAGAAGCTGCCGACAATACGTTGGGTGGACCACCCAGTGTTCGGGGAGTTCGCAGTCCTGCGATCGCCAACCGGCGTCCCACCGCAGCTCGTACCTCGGGTATGCGGGGTGATCAGACGATGCGGGTGTCCGTCAAGAACCTGGACAACCTCAACAACCTGATTGGGGAACTGGTGGTCAACCGGAACAGCCTGGAACAGGCCGAAGAACGTCTGCGGCAGTTCCTGGATAACCTGCAATACCAGGTGCAGCAGCTCAGTGATGTGGGGCAGCGGATGCGTGACCTGTATGAGCGATCGCTCCTCGAAAGCTCCCTCATGTCGAGCCGTAAGAGCTATCAGATGGCAGGGCCTCATCAGACAGGCACACCCGCAGCTTCACAATCTCATGCCACTGGAGTCAGCTTCGATGCCCTGGAGATGGATCGCTTCACTGGCTTCCATACCCTGTCCCAGGAAATGATTGAGCTGATTGTCCGAGTTCGGGAATCGGCCTCTGATATCGACTTCGTGGTGGGTGAAACTGATCAGGTTACCCGTAACTTCCGCCAAATTACCAGCCAGCTTCAGGAGAGCCTGACTCGGGCTCGAATGGTACCCTTTGCGCAAACGGCGGACCGTTTGCCTCGTGCGGTACGTGACATCTCGCTGCGCTGTGGCAAACAGGCTGAGCTGACGATCGAAGGCCGGGATACTCTGATTGACAAGATGATTCTGGAGCAGTTGTATGACCCGATGACTCACCTGGTCAACAACGCTATTACCCACGGTATTGAAACTCCGGAAGAGCGGACATCTCAAGGTAAGGCCGCTACTGGGCGCATTACCGTTCGGGCCTTCCACCAGGGTAACCAGACTGTTATCTCGGTGAGTGATGATGGCGCAGGGATTGATCCAGATCGGGTGAAGCAGAAGGCGATCGAGCGGCGTCTGATTACCCCCGAGCAAGCTCGGATGATGAACCGCCTGGATGTTTACGACCTGCTGTTCCATCATGGATTCAGTACACGCGATCGCGCCGACGACTTTGCCGGACGGGGCGTTGGCATGGACGTGGTACGTACCAGCCTCACAGATATTCGTGGGGTGATCAACATTGACTCCACCGTGGGTCGTGGCACCACGTTCACCATTCGTCTGCCTCTCACCCTGAGCGTTTCTAAGGCGCTGTGCTGCATCAGTAATCGCGCCCGGATCGCCTTCCCGATGGACGGGGTGGAAGATATGCTCGACGTACCTCGGGAGCAAATTCAGATCAACTCTGAGGGCCAGTCCTGCATTCAGTGGCGAGATCAACTGCTCCCCTTCCAGTTACTCTCTGACCTGCTGAAGTTCAACCGGAGCCTTGGACGTGGAAGCGTTTATGGCGGTAACCAGGAAGAGGATATTGTCTCGGTGGTTGTGCTGCGGAGTAACGCGGGTAGCTACCTGGCACTTCAGGTTGACCAGGTGCTGGGTGAGCAGGAAATTGTAATCAAGCAGCTCGAAGGTCCAGTTCCCAAGCCCGTCGGTATTGCGGGTGCGACGGTTCTGGGGGATGGGCGGATTATGCCGATCGCTGACGTTCTGGAACTGATCGACCTGTCCCTGGGACGGATTCGCCGGGAGGCGGGTACTCCCTTCTGGGATCAGGGAGCGGATCAGATTCCTCTGGAGCCCGTATCCGAACTCAAGACCGAACCAACGGTGTTGATTGTGGACGACTCGATCACGGTACGCGAGTTGCTGTCGATGACCTTCAACAAGGTGGGCTACCGAGTAGAACAGGCTCGTGATGGCCAGGAAGCTTGGGAAAAGCTACGTTCAGGCCTACCTTGCGACCTTGTATTCTGCGACATCGAGATGCCTCGGATGGATGGTCTGGAACTGCTCTCTCGTTTGCAGAAAGACGGGCATCTGAACCGAGTTCCCATCGCTATGTTGACCTCTCGTGGTGCTGACCGTCACCGCCAAATGGCAATTCAGCTTGGGGCTAAGGGCTATTTCACCAAGCCTTACCTGGAAGAAGTGCTGCTGGATGCTGCCCAGCGTATGCTGAAGGGCGAAATCCTGGTAGAAAGTGCCGCTGCTGAAAACAGTTAGCGAATTTGACAGTTTGCAAAGCTCAATGAGCTTTGCAAACTGTGCAGATACGAGAAGAGCGTTGGGAGATGATCCCAACGCTCTTTTTCAATAAATGGGCTGGAGGTGTCAGTCTTTCTAGCCTGCTTTAGCGGGTGCCCTCACTCCTATCAGGTTGAGCAAACGATCGCAGTCAAAATACTTCGTCATCATCTGCTGGATGTGAGCGACTTTTACTGGCTCATGCAACCGCACCTGTCCAAACGCTCGGTCGACTACTTCCACCGTAGAGAGGGTATCCAGGTCGACGGAGAGAATGGGCACTTCCAATTCTTCGGCGCGGCTCACGATGTCCTGGGTAGGAGGAATTTGGCCCGTCAGGATGAGGCAGTGCGTTGAGGTTTCCAGGGCGGCTAGCTGTAAGTCAGTGCGATCGCCCCCCGTTACCACGGCCATATTGCGAGCCTTGCGGAAATACTTGAGGGCTGAGTTGACATTCATCGCCCCAATTTTCAAGCTTTCCACGAGCAAATCCATTCGTTCGGGACAACACAGGACTTCTGCCTTAAGCTGATGCACCAACTGCGCTACACTAACGCTGCGCAACAGGGCACTGCTGGGTAGGATAGCCAGAACTGGAATACCATAACCTTCCAGGAAGGGACGGATGCTGGTTTCTACGAAGTCTCGCTCAGCCGTTGGGACATCGTTGATGAGAACACCGACTAGGCGATCGCCTAGTCGCTGCTGCGCTGCCAGAAGTGAATCAACGACCAGTTCCGAACGATAGCGGCAGACAAGCACAACATTGGCATCCAGCGCCTCGGCCATTTGTGGTACCGACAGATCGAAAAGCTGACCTTCATTCAGTGTTCCGGGGCCTTCCAGAAGAGCTAGATCAACCCCTGGAGCAAGAGGCTCATTCTGGAGTAGTTGACCGTAATTGGTGGTGTCTTCCTGGCGAATTCTCGGTTGGATGGTTTCGGGAGCGAGGTTCAGCAACGTTGGGGTCAGGCGATTGTCCGGGAGCTTCAGAGTCTGAGCGATGAACCGCACATCTTCGTCAACGCAGTCGTCGAGTTCGCTGGGACATGTTCCAACGGGTTTTCCGTAGCTAATGTCAAGCCCTCGCTTTTGTAGTCGATGAGCAATGCCCAAAACTACAGCAGATTTCCCGCTATACGCCTCTGAAGAACCAATGAGTAAATACTTTCCCGCCACGCTGTCCTACCCTTGCTGGTTTGCCTCCAGCCTGTGCATTGTGCAAGTCTGGATTTCACGTCATAGAGATTGTCGCGCACTCCAGCCATCCTAAATTGGTGGCTAGAATCCCGACACCTCTTGCTTCATCCCCTCCTGGGGAGCATCCGGTCATCCTATCATGGCTTGTTAGGCTCTCATAGAACCGACTTTTCGCCGTAACCATCCTTTTAAGTGAATGTTTGAAAACAAAAACGGATTGGTTTTTCAAACGCTCACTGAGTTAAGGATAACCAACTATTGCGATGTACAGTTTTGTTGTAGCGAAAGGAGTGCCTAGGGATGAATCCTATGCACTCCTTCTGCAACGAGACTGAACAACCCGTCAGTTGGGTGGAACCGGACTAGAAAACCCTGGAGAGTTTAATCATCGTAGCGCAATAGCTTGCGGTAGAAAATTTGGGAGAAGTCTGCTTTGCGAGTGGCTTTGAAGTTGAAAATGACATCAATCAGGTAGTCAACAAACTCAAAGTTAGCCATGGTGACTTCATAGCTTAATTCAGCATTTCCATCGAATTGCATGCGGCAGCGGGTCAAATCAGCTGGCAACGATGAAACTGTCCAGCTAGCCACAAACGGAATGCTCTCTCCACCTTCAATGCGCCGAGTTCCCTCCAGGCTGCCCCGTTGGTAAAGGCTGATTGCCAGAGGTAAGGCATTTTTCTTGCGCCCCTGGTAATAGGGGGCATAGACGTTAACATCCCGTGGGTTGGCTGGTTGTAGAACTTCGATGGTCATGCCCGTGTCGTCCTCTGGCTTGCACTCAAACTATATTTGGAATCGGACGGCCTAGCCGGAGAAATCCGATCCTACAAATTCCGGAAGCAATTGCTCTCGGGTACTCTGTGGATCAGTATGCCCTTAGTTTCTAGGTTTTATTCAAAAATTCCCCAACATTCATAGGACTTACGAGAGCCCACTATCTGTGGCGTAGTACGGATGGGTGTAGCGAATTCACTCCGCTACACGATAAATATCTGTCAGTTATAAGAATGCTAAGCGTTTCAGCCAGCTGACCCGTATTGTTTGGGCTTTGCATAGGCGTATGAGTCAGCTTGCTAAAACGGCTCCGATAGAATTCATGTCGAAACGTGAAGAAGCCAAAATTTAATTTTTGGGGATCTTGTAACGTTAAAAAATCCTGTCTATTGAGGGTAAAC
This sequence comes from Leptolyngbya sp. PL-A3, assembly GCF_039962325.1. Taxonomy (NCBI): domain Bacteria; kingdom Bacillati; phylum Cyanobacteriota; class Cyanophyceae; order Leptolyngbyales; family Leptolyngbyaceae; genus Leptolyngbya; species Leptolyngbya sp. PL-A3. The sequence goes on along the minus strand of NZ_JAMPLB010000010.1, from coordinate 118,967 downwards.
GTGCCAGTTGACCGCGTGATTGTTATTGGGGGAGGAGCAGCAGGGTTTTTTGGGGCGATCGCCGCCGCAGAAGCAAATCCTGAAAAATCTGTGTTGCTCCTAGAAGCAGGTCGGGAACCGTTGCAAAAAGTACGCATTTCCGGTGGAGGCCGGTGCAATGTGACGCATGCCTGCTTTGAACCAGCCCTGCTCGTGCAGAACTATCCCCGGGGTGGCAAAGCGCTTCGGGGTGCCCTGAGCCGGTTTCAGCCTCGGGATACGGTTACATGGTTTGCCAAGCGTGGAGTCAAGCTAAAAACCGAAGCAGATGGGCGGATGTTCCCGGTGACCGATGACTCCGCAACCATCGTAGATTGCCTCATGCAGAGTGCCCGAGATGCGGGTGTACGGCTGCAAAATCAAGCACCGATTGTAGATATCAAGCCCTTAAATCCAGGATTTGAAATCCAACTTAAATCGGGGGAAACCTGGCAGGGCGATCGCCTCCTCCTGGCTACAGGCAGTAATCCTCAAGGGTTACGCCTGGCTCAGAAGCTTGGCCACACCATTGAGCCTCCTGTCCCTTCGCTTTTTACCTTCAATATTGCTGATGGGGATTTACGAGAACTGGCTGGGGTGTCGGTTGCTAGCGCTAAGGTAAAGCTGTCTGTTGCTAGTCAGTCGCCTCTGGAACAGGTAGGACCCCTGCTTATTACCCATTGGGGGTTGAGTGGTCCTGCCATTCTGAAATTGTCAGCTTGGGGAGCCCGGTTGTTACATGATTCTCACTACCGTGCCAGCTTACAGGTGAACTGGTTGGCGGGGCGATCGCCTGAGCAAATTCGTCAATGGTTGGCGGAAACGCGACAGGAGAATGTGCGGCGGGCGATCGCCACTATTCATCCTCCAGAACTGTCCCGCCGTCTCTGGCGCTATCTAATTCAGAGAGCCAATATTTCTGAAGACCAGCGTTGGGCCGAGCTCTCTAAGGTTCAAACACATGCATTAGTCCAAGCCCTAAGCGCGTGTATGTACACGGTGCAGGGTAAGGGAGCGTTTAAAGACGAATTTGTCACCTGTGGTGGAGTGCGTCTCTCTGAGGTTAACTTCAAAACCATGGAGAGCCGTCTTTGCCCTGGCTTACACTTTGCAGGGGAAATTTTAGATATTGATGGTGTCACGGGAGGCTTCAACTTCCAAAGTGCCTGGACAACAGGGTGGTTAGCGGGTCAGGCTATGAGCCAGTAACGCTGTGTGTTGTAGTGAAGCAAAGTAGTGTGCAGTTGTACATCTAAGATTTTCTAATCCAGTGAGGTACAAAAGTACCTCACTGGATTAGAGCCGTTTTGTACTGAGTGAGAAGCTTTTTAGAAGGTTGGGTATTCGCGCGTTGCTAACGCGAATACCTAACTTTTCAAATGCCAGTTTGATGATGTAGATAGTGCATTGCAGAATTAGTCATTTCGAATTTTGACGCCCTGTGTCAGTAGTTTTGCAAGGTATTCAGCAACTAATTGTTCATCCGTTTTCTTTTCTTTCTTCTTTTCTGGGTTGGTGTACATACCCAGCACAAAGGAAAGCGAAATGACCAAGAGAAATAGCAGGTCAATTCCAGTCATACGTTATGGTTGAGGATAGTTTGATAGATTGCGACCCGTACCGCACCCATTAACAAAGGGAAACACAACCGAATCAATTGATTACTGAAAGAAATAGAAGTAACTTGCTCTGGAGAGAATTTTCAGGTTTTTCTTTAGAGCAGGAACACTGATAAATCTCTAACAAGCAGATTTTGGAAGTCTATCACTTTCTATCGGTAGAATCCACCTATATGGTACTTCTTTCCATGTATCTATTGTTGCATGCTATACCAAGCCTCAAAGCCCTCTATTTGAATTGCTTAGTCTCTCAAAGTGCACCTTCTGGGGATTGCGAGGCCGCTATAGGAGGAGGGTACGGGCTCAGTACTCAGTTTTTTGATAACTTAATAGGTGTTGACGATATAGCGCTGTACTTAACGCATTTGCAGTTATATAGCTTCTCAAGCGAAATAGGCTTATCCTACAAATTCACTCCAAATTTGAATGAATTCTGGAAAGTTAAAGCTTCGGGGGTCACGGCGGTTGCCTGAGCGATCAACTGCACGATGGGTCGTAATCCGCTCCTGAGGCACTCCAGTGCGGGCTGTGAGCCAGGCCAAGGACTCGTATTGAGCTCGGGTATAACCGCTATGACCCGATTGATTGCCACGGCCATCCGATGGAGTTTCTAAGGAAATGTGATACGCGAAGTTATTAACGGATGGGGGGAAAGCGGCATTGGTAATGACGGCTTCAGGGCCGTAGGGGCCATCAAAAACTGAATTTCCGGCTCCGAAAGCCCGGTACTCTGGCGGCACAATGTACACAACTGTCCCATCTTGGCGAATTAAGGCGTGATAGCTTCGCTGGTCGTTGTCTCGTACATGATAGGTCTGGAATGTATTAATAGCGCTTTGGGCAGACCCGACGGTCTCGTGTATCACAACGATGAGTTCGTTGTAGACGGGATTGCCGTAAGCATCCACCAGAAACCGTTGTCCGTAGTTGCTGGGATCTGCTGGGGCCACTTCTTCAGGCGGTGTGAAGTTGGTGGCTAGAGCATGTAGCGTTGGTGCTGGAGATGTTGTAGCCGTTATGGCTGCAGTAGCGACAGGGTTTTTGTGAGGGTGGATGCCTGTCTGTAGATGCGGCTCGGGTTGGGAAGTGCCTGTAGGGACAACAAATCCGATCGCCCCAACGCTACCTAAAACTAACATTAGAGAGCAAATCAATGCTGTTAGGAAAAACCATCGAAAAATCACAGACTGATTCCAGGAACGAGCGAATCCGGCTGTAATACGAGGAGTCCATGGCAGTCTCTTGGGTGGTGATTTTCTCTGGCCCACCGTAACTCTCCTTTAATGAAAGTGGCTCACTTTGCCTGATTATGTCTAAAACTATCGGCCATTGCCCAGCATTTGCCACGATGGCCAGCTCTAAACGGTAGGCTGGGTGCGTGCTCTATGGAGTGCATCCAATCTATTGTTCTACAGGCATTTAGGAGATTTCCAGGAATAAAATGGCTTCCGTCGTGTGGAGAATTTCTTGACGAAGCAGGGAATTTTCTACACGACAGGTAAGGTCTTATGCAGAAATCTCCTTAGGCTTTGAGCGATCGCCCCTTTCCCATGACGATCGGCTCGTTAAAGCAAGCTCATGAAGGGTGCTTAAAAAGAACTGAGGCTTTTTCGGAAAGAGGCACAGTAAACAGATAAGATTTTAGATTGAACTGAATTTATCGATCAACCAATCCAGATGGCAGAAACCCTCCTGTACAACGCGCTAAAAGAGGCCATCGATGAGGAGATGGCCCGAGACCCCAATGTATTTGTGCTGGGGGAAGACGTAGGCCACTACGGCGGCTCCTATAAAGTCACAAAAGATCTCTATAAGAAATATGGAGACCTACGGGTTCTCGACACTCCCATTGCGGAAAACAGCTTTACGGGTATGGCTGTTGGAGCAGCTATGACCGGGCTCCGTCCCATCATCGAAGGGATGAACATGGGGTTTCTGCTGCTGGCATTCAACCAAATTGCCAATAACGCAGGGATGTTGCGTTATACCTCAGGCGGCAACTTCAAGATTCCTCTCGTGATTCGTGGCCCTGGCGGTGTAGGCCGTCAATTGGGTGCTGAACACTCTCAGCGTCTAGAAGCTTATTTTCAGGGCGTACCAGGTCTGAGAATGGTGGCCTGCTCCACGCCCTACAATGCGAAGGGGTTGCTCAAGGCTGCGATTCGTGACGACAACCCAGTGCTGTTCTTCGAGCATGTGTTGCTTTACAACCTGAAGCAAGATCTACCTACAGAAGAGTATGTGCTGCCTCTCGATAAAGCTGAGGTGGTACGAGAAGGGAAGGATGTGACTATTCTGACCTATTCTCGGATGCGGCACCATGTCACTCAAGCAGTCAAAACTCTTGAAAAAGAAGGGTTTGACCCTGAAGTGATTGACCTGATTTCCTTGAAGCCTATTGATTACACCACAGTAGGAGCTTCTATCCGCAAGACCCACCGCGTGATCATTGTGGAAGAGTGTATGAAGTCTGGTGGGATCGGGGCTGAGTTAAGTGCCTCTATCATGGATCGCTTCTTTGATGAGTTGGATGCTCCGGTTGTGCGGTTAGCCTCCCAGGATATTCCAACCCCTTACAACGGTATTCTGGAAAACCTGACTATCGTGCAGCCGCAACAAATTGTTGAAGCGGTACAGAAAATTATGGCTAACCAGATTTAAATCTGTTGGCCCGACCACGGCTTCTTCAAGAAGTTGTAAATCTGATACAAATAGCCCCCAGTTCTTAAAGGTAACTGGGGGCTGTTTTGATCCTCGGATTCTGCTCAGGTCTCGTCTGAGTCTTTCTCGGGTTTCAGTAGGGGGAAGGCGATCACATCACGGATGCTGGCAGAATCCGTCAGCAGCATGGCCAGGCGATCGATGCCCATGCCCATGCCTACTGTAGGTGGCATTCCGTATTCCAGGGCCAGCAGGAAGTCCTCATCGACTCCCTGGGCTTCCAGATCGCCCGCGGCTTTACGGGCAGCCTGGGCTTCAAAGCGATCGCGCTGATCAATCGGATCGGTCAACTCCGAGAATCCGTTAGCCGTTTCACGACCGACAATGAACAGCTCAAATCGTTCGACCAAACCCGGCTTGCTGCGGTGAGGTTTCGCCAGAGGAGAAATTTCAACAGGATAGTCGGTTACAAAGGTCGGTTGAATCAAATTAGGTTCAACAGTTTGCTCGAATGCCTCATTCAGTACGCGACCGATCGCATCACACTTGTCGACATCCTTAATGCCGGCTTTCTTCGCAGCGGCTTTAGCATCGTCCAGGTTTTGGAACTGGGCAAAGTTAATGCCAGTGCTTTCCTGCACCAGTTCATGCATCGTCGCCCGTCGCCAGGGTAGGGTTAAGTCTACCGCCTGCCCCTGATAGGAGATTTGGAGGGTGCCGACGATTTCTTGAGCGACCGTCGCAATCAGGTTTTCGGTCATCTCCATCATGTCGTGGTAGTCACCGAACGCTTGATAAACCTCGATGGAGGTGAACTCCGGGTTATGCCGGGTTGAGACACCTTCATTCCGAAAAATACGACCGATCTCGAACACGCGCTCAAATCCACCCACCACGAGTCGCTTCAAGTGCAACTCTGTGGCGATGCGGAGGTATAACTCCATTTCGAGAGTGTTGTGGTAAGTGATGAAAGGCCGGGCATCGGCTCCACCAGCCTCTGATTGCAGAACCGGGGTTTCAATTTCCAGAAAGTCCTGATCTGTCAGGAAGCGGCGGATAGCGGTAGTGATTTGGGCACGTCGCCGGAAGGTCTCACGCACTTCAGGGTTAACGATGAGATCGACGTACCGCTGGCGGTAGCGCTTCTCAACGTCCGTGAGGCCATGCCACTTGTCGGGTAGGGGTTGCAGCGATTTAGTCAGCAGGCTATAGCGCTGTACAAAGACGGAGAGTTCGCCCTTTTCGGTACGGCGTAAAGTCCCCTTGACGCCCAGGAAGTCTCCGGCGTCGGTCAGTTGCTTCAGGTGTTCAAAGGCATCGGAGTCCGTATCGGCCATGCCTTCCTGAATGGCTTTTTTATCCAGATAAAGCTGGATAGTGCCGCTTTCGTCTTGCAGGGTGAAGAAGGCGAGTTTGCCGAAGACGCGCCGATTAAGGATGCGCCCAGCAATGGAAACGGTGTCTTGAACCTCTTCCCCGTTACCCAGATCCGCGTATTTTTCTTGCAATGGGGCAGCCTGGTGGGTAACCTCCCACTTATAGGCATAGGGATTGAAGCCCAGTTCTCTGAGCTTTTCGGCTTTGGCGAGGCGGGCGGCACGGAGATCGTCGGAAGACATTAGAAGTAGTTAATCTTTTTGATGGGAAAACTGGTAGGCACCGACCGCGGAAAGGGCGATCGCCGCCAACATCAGCACTGGAATACTGTACCAGGGAAAGCGGGACAACGGCAGATACGCCGCTGCTCGGAGGCTGATGCTGGTGTAAGTCAGGGGCAGCAGATAGACAACCGTTTTGAGAACCGCAGGCAAGGTGGCCGGATCGAAAAAAGTTGCCCCCAAAAATGACATGGGCACGATCAAGAAGTTGTTGAGCAATCCAACCCCTTCCAGGGATTTAACATTCAATCCGACGATGACGCCTAACCCTGCAAATACAGCACAGTTCAGAACGAGCATCAGTAGAAATAGAGGGCTCAGGAAATGCCAGTTGCCCGTGACGACGAGGGCGATCGCAATCACAGAACCCGAGGTCAGCAGCCCCCGCAGCACTCCTGCTAGCATCTTGCCCAAAAATAGAGCAAGGGGATGTACGGGTAACAGCAGAACTTCCTCAAAGGTTTTACTGTAGAGTCGCTCACCGCAGATAGAGAAAGTTGTACCGCCGAAGCTGATGGTCATGGATGAGAGAGCTACCATCCCCGGCAGAATGAACTCCAGATAGTTGTCTCCGGCAGGGGGCTGAACAGCTTGATCCAATGCACTTCCCAGCCCTAACCCGAAGGCGAGGATATAAATCAGGGGAGAGATTAAACCTGACGCGATGACCTGGGTAATGCGTACACGCAAGTCAAGCCAATCGCCCCAAAAAACGGTCAGGCTGTCCCGAAAAATGCCAGGAATGAGCGCCAGGGGCGAGGGTTGAGTAGCAGGAAAGGAGGTTTGGGCGGCCACGGTGTCAGGTTTTGATTACGGACTAGATGTTATTTAATGTAAACAATTTTGACGTCGATGATAAGGTGCCCCCAAGCTGCCCTCTCCCCGGATGCCCCGATCGATCGCTATACTGGACTTTAAAGTGGCTGCGGATCTTCGTAGCGCTCTACCCCTGCAAACCGTTAGTGGTTGCTTTACAAAACTGCCATGAGACGACGCCCACCTTCCCCTCCGCCTCGATCCTCTTCCCAACGACCGTCTATGGACAAGCCACCCAACAAATCTCCGCTGACCTCTGCATTTAACTATGCCAGCGTGGCTGTCATGGCGGCCATTTTTATTCTCGGGATCGGTATGGGCATCGCCTTTAGTTCGACAGCGAACTTTGGCCCCGAAAATATTGCCTCCCGTGAAGCGATCGACCGTAGTGCACCCAACCCAGAAATTTGTGCCCAGTATGGCGCCAGTGCTATCACGATGAATATGCGGGCTTTTGTCACCTTAAACCCGTTTAACGTCTATATTTCTCAGCCTTCAATGGAACCCGGATGTGTGTTGCGAAGCACCAACTGGTCAATTTTGGAGAAGCAGAATTTAGTAACCAATGATGATGTAAGGGATTGCCGTCAGCGGCTGAATACCTTTGGCTTCACAGGCGAGCTGAATCGGCCTAACGAGAAGCCCAAGATTGATTGTGTCTATCAAAATGATGCAGCCAAGAATCTCTTCTTGAATCAGCCCGGGTTTGGTACGACGACCACTCCCCCTGCAGCCGAGCGCTTCTAACGGCTCATTCGAAACTCAACAAAAAGCAGTGGGAGATGCTAACAGCATCTCCCACTGCTTTTTGTTCTTCAAAGGCTTACTTCCCTGTAGGAGGGTCACTCAGGACAACCTGATTCCGGCCTCGGGCTTTGGCTCGGAGGAGGTTTTGGTCGGCTCGGTGGAGCAGGCTAACGCCACGGTTGTCGTCAGTGCTTTGAAGGGATGACACCCCGGCACTAATAGTAATGGTTAGTTCTAAGCTATCGCTGATACTGAAGGGTTGGCTGCTGATCAGATCACAGATGCGGGTTGCGATCGCCCCCACCTCATCGGCTCCTGTATCACTCAGTAGAATAACGAACTCTTCACCTCCGTACCGGAAGGGGGTGTCGTAGAAGCGCAAATTATGGCGTAGTCGGGCAGATACCAGTTTTAGGGCGCGATCGCCCACTACGTGCCCATAGGTATCATTAATTCGTTTGAAATAATCAATATCTAGCATCAACAGGCTGATCGGCACCTCACGATCGCGGCTGTTTTGGATCTGACGGGGTAGTTCCCATTCGAAGGCACGACGATTATTCAACTCGGTGAGGGGATCAACGAGGGCGATCGCCGACAGCAAATCGTTAGTACGCATCAAATCTCGATGGTTTTGTACCCGCTGTTGGCCGGCGTGAAGCTGTGCGTAAAGCCGTTGCAGGACAAGAGGATCGCATCTTTCTAGGGCAAGCGATTCAGGTTGCAAGGGAATGGGTAGATTCAACAGGGCATCTGCTCCCATCTGCAACGCCTGAATCTCAGCCTGGAGTAACAAGGTCGGATCTGAAAGCTGCATATGACCAAGCGTTGGGGCTGTTTGAATCACAATGCAGTAAATCCAGGCAAGCTGGCTTTGAGATTTAATTTGTTGGCACAGGTCAAGGACACCCAGTTCACTGGCCTGAAGCAGTAATAAGTCGGGCTGTTGGGCCTGCACGAGTGACATCGCTTCACGAGGATGAGACGCCACTTGAATTGCAAAGATCGATAACTTCTCTACCAAGCTTGAAAAGGTATCGACAAAGTCATCGCTACCAACGATTAAGATTGAAGCATCCATTGGTCTGGGAGGCACACTCCAGGCAGTATGTCAAGGATTCCGTACAGTTAAATCCAGATGTGGGGGTACATAAGGCAAGCGGTGGCAACCGAGACGCTTCGTTAGCGTATGGACTGTAGGAGTTAGAACCAGGCAAGTAATAATGGGAAATCAGTAGACCCTTGAGATACCAAACCGGGGCCATGAAAACCCAGTCGTGCTATGGGGCAAAGGCCGCGGATATCCATGGCTACAAATTGTTAGGAAAATATTACGGAACGGTTGCGGATCTCAGATACATACCCTGTAGACAGCAATTATTGCCCGAGAACTCCATACGCTTCACAAGCAGGTAAAAGCGTCTCCTCAAAGGGCTAACTGAATGTTCACTCCAGTCGGCCTATCTAGAGTTAGACGTGAGGATTGCTCGTTCGTACGGCATCATGGAAGGAGAAGATTAGGGATATATTTTCAGTCTAAAGATGACCCTGAGATGTCTGCCGTAAATTCCCATATTACGTTAATGCCATAGGGGTTTTATACCCTTGCAGGAATTCTTAGAGCTTTTTCTTTAGTGAAAAACTCCATCTGAACCCATTGTCGACCCAGATCCTTCTTAGCCTGACCTATTGATACGACCAGGAAAACCCATGTCTACTGCCCTGCCCACTACCAACATCCCAATGCTGACTGGCTCTGAAATTCGCCAAACCTTCTTGAATTTCTACGCTGAGCGGGGGCATCAGATTCTGCCTAGTGCTTCCCTGGTGCCCGAAGATCCCACGGTGCTGCTGACCATTGCGGGGATGTTGCCGTTTAAGCCGATTTTCCTGGGGCAGCGTACCTCCGAGTTCCCCCGAGCCACCACATCTCAGAAGTGCATTCGTACCAACGATATTGAGAATGTGGGGCGTACGGCGCGGCACCACACCTTCTTTGAGATGCTAGGTAATTTCAGCTTTGGGGATTATTTCAAGGAGAAAGCGATCGCCTGGGCCTGGGAACTCTCCACCGACGTGTTCAAGCTTCCGGCTGATCGATTAGTGGTGAGCGTATTTGAAGACGATGACGAAGCCTTTGCTATCTGGCGCGATCAGGTTGGCGTACCTCCGCATCGCATCATTCGCATGGGAGCTGACGATAACTTCTGGGTTTCTGGCCCCACCGGCCCTTGCGGCCCCTGCTCTGAGATCTACTATGATTTCCATCCTGAGCGGGGCGATGACCACATTGATCTGGAAGACGATACTCGCTTCATCGAGTTCTATAACCTGGTGTTCATGCAGTTCAACCGGGATGCTGCCGGGGCTCTGACTCCCCTGGCTGCGAAGAACATTGATACGGGGCTGGGTCTGGAGCGAATGGCCCAAATTCTCCAGCGCAAGCCCAATAACTACGAAACGGATCTGATCTTCCCCATTGTTGAGAAGGCAGCGGAGATCGCAGGGCTGCAATATGCGGCGTGTGATGAAACGGCCAAGGTATCCCTCAAGGTGATTGGCGATCATGTGCGCTCGGTCGTTCAGATGATTGCTGATGGCATTACCGCTTCAAACCTGGGACGGGGCTATATTCTGCGGCGCTTGATTCGGCGGGTGGTGCGCCATGGGCGTTTGCTTGGTATTGAGCAGCCCTTTATTACTCAAGTGGCGGAGGTGGCGATCGCCCTGAGCGAAGCGCCTTACCCCAATGTGCGCCAGCGAGAAAAAGCTATCCTGAGCGAACTGCAATTAGAAGAAGCTCGTTTCCTGGAAACGCTGGATCGGGGCGAGAAGCTATTGGCGGATATTTTGTCTCAGGTTCCGCAAGGTGGGCAGGTGTCGGGCCGTGATGCCTTCGTTCTATACGACACCTACGGCTTCCCCTTAGAGCTGACCCAGGAGATTGCCGAAGAACAGGGCCGCACTGTCGATGTCGAAGGGTTTGAAGCCGCCATGGAGGAGCAGCGCGATCGCTCCCGTGAAGCCCACGAAACCATTGACTTGACGGTGCAAGGTTCCCTCGACAAGCTGGCCGAGAACCTGCACGAAACCCAGTTTTTAGGTTACACCGAGGTCAACAGTCCTGCCGAGGTTAAATTGCTGCTGGTCGGAGGCCAACCGACTGAGGTCGCCGAGGCTGGAACCAGCGTTCAGGTGGTGCTGGATCGCACTCCCTTTTATGCGGAGTCTGGAGGACAGATTGGCGATCGCGGCTACCTCTCAGGCGACCAGATTGTGGTGCGGGTTGAAGATGTGAAGAAGGATGGGGCGATCTTCGTTCACTTTGGCCGCGTTGAGCGGGGGACGCTGAAGACAGGCGATCGCCTCACGGCTCAGATTGACCTGGCCTGCCGCCGTCGGGCTCAGGCTAACCATACGGCAACTCATCTGCTCCAGGCCGCTCTGAAGAAGCTAGTTGACGAGAATATCGGGCAGCAAGGCTCTCTGGTTGCCTTCGACCGTCTGCGCTTTGACTTCAACTTCAACCGTGCCCTCACCCTGGAGGAAATTGAACAGATTGAGGAACAGGTGAATGCCTGGATCGCAGAATCCCATGGGGCGCACGTGACTGTGATGCCGTTGACGGAGGCGAAAGCCAAGGGCGCGACCGCCATGTTTGGTGAGAAGTATGGGGATGAGGTGCGCGTCATTGACTTCCCAGGTGTCTCTATGGAGTTGTGCGGGGGAACCCACGTCCACAACACCGCTGAAATCGGTCTGTTCAAGATTATTTCCGAAACGGGTGTGGCGGCTGGAATTCGCCGGATCGAGGCGGTTGCAGGTCCCGCAGTGCTGGAGTATCTGAACGTGCGCGATAAGGTGGTGCGAGAGTTGAGCGATCGCTTCAAAGCGAAGCCCGAGGAACTCACTGATCGGGTCACGGCCATTCAGGAGGAACTGAAGGCGACCCAGAAACAACTGGATGCGGCGAAGGCTGAACTGGCTCTAGCAAAATCTGACCAACTCCTCGATCAGGCAGAAACCGTCGGCTCCTTTAAGGTGCTGGTGGCAGAAATGCCCGGTGCTGATGCTGACTCCCTCAAGACCGCTGCGGAGCGTTTGCTGCAAAAGCTGGGTGAAGGGGCAGTATTCTTGGGAGCTTCCCCTGAAGCGGAAAAGGTGAACTTGATTGCAGCTTTCAGCCCTGGGGTGAACCAGAAAGGGGTACAGGCTGGTAAGTTCATTGGGGCGATCGCCAAGCTCTGCGGTGGCGGCGGCGGTGGCCGTCCTAATTTTGCCCAGGCCGGTGGGCGCGATGCCTCTAAGCTGCCTGAGGCTTTAGCCGAAGCTAAGCGCCAGCTGACAGAGCAGTTGGGTTAATTTCAGACAAGAACGAGGGTAAACACACGATAAAAAGTGGTGTAGCACAAAGCGCTGCACCACTTTTTATCGTCAGCACAACGACACGATATTAGTAAGCCTGGTCATCTGCCCAAGTGCGAAATGCTCGATAGGCCTCATTTTGAGTGGGATAGGTGTCCGTCCTACGAATTGCTGTGCAGTCATTTTGTGGCCAGTATACAAGGTAGAAGTCGTTACTCCGATCCTCCTGGATAATGTCATAGCCCCAACGAGAGCTAATTGAGCCACTGGCAACTTCGCGATCGCCCTCAGAAATTGTGTAGCACTCCGCTGCAGACTCCTGTGCTACCGCTGCTCGGGTTGTTGAGTTTGCTGTTGCCATATAACCCGGTGAAGCATTGGACTGAGAGAGACTTTGAGCTGCTCGGTCCCAGTTCAACTCAGAATTGGAAGTTGCGGCGACCTCAGGGGTATTTGCTACAGCTAATAGGGTTTGGCACTGGGTATGTCCCGATCGATCAAAGACAGTTTGAGCAGCGCGGTAGGCTTCAAATTGACGGCGCAACTGTAGATAGGATTGGCGATCGCTCGACGACACGCTATCCTGCCCTATGATCTGACTTGTGAGCCGAATTGCCGTCGTCCAATCATTCAAACAAACAGAAGTTTGTAGGGCAGTAGTCAAATCGGATAGCGATAGATTTTGGGCCGAAACCCTAACAAAATTGCCCGGTAGCAATCCACAGACAACGGAGAGCCCCAGGGCCAGGGAAAAATGCTTCAACATGGTTTTGAGAGACACCCAAACAGTTCTGGCTTAGTGATGACGTGCAGCGCTGCTCAGCACAGGACAAAAATTCAAACCTTGCTAAAAACTGGATTTTTTTGTTGCGGCGGCTTCACCGCAACGAAAAATAGGTTTTAGAGATTTTGTTTTGTACTGAGACAGAGCACACATAATCACCTTGCTCAATTTATCGGGGAGAGAATTGAGAAAACACGGTTAGAAATACGGATTGGAAGGGTTAGAGAAAACCACATTCAGTAGTTATTCTGATCGGGCGATCGTCGCAATGATGTGAGGGGGATAGGGGCTAAGCACTCATCCGACCCTGTTGATCTAGAGCCGTGGCCAGGTTCGTTAGAGCGATTACAAGCAATGCCTGTAATCGCTCTAACGAACCTGGCCATAGCCATAGGAGCTGAGCGTAAACCGTTATGCTGGATAGGTTGAGCTATGGATGTAGGGGCGATCGCCCACCCAAACCCGATGGAACCGATTCATGTCATAGGTGGTGGACTGGCTGGAACCGAAGCGGCCTGGCAAATTGCGCGAGCAGGATTGCCGGTGGTGTTGCATGAAATGCGCCCTGAGCGGCAGTCTCCTGCTCACCACTCCGAGCACTTGGCCGAGTTAGTATGCAGCAACTCCTTTGGCGCGCAGGCCACAGATCGGGCCTCGGGGCTTCTGCATGAGGAGTTGCGGCGGCTCGGTTCCGTGGTGATTGCCAAGGCAGATGAGCATCAGGTGCCTGCCGGGGGTGCGCTGGCAGTCGATCGGGCCGTCTTTAGTGAAGATTTGACCACAACCCTGGCTCAGCATCCCTTGATCGAATTGCGACGGGGCGAGGTGACTCAGATTCCAACAGAGGGAGTGGTGGTCTTGACGACGGGTCCACTCACGAGCGAAGCTCTGTCAGCAGATTTACAGCGGCTCACTGGGCAGAATTACTTGAGCTTTTTTGATGCAGCCAGCCCAATTGTCGTGGGGGAGAGCATCAATCAAGACATTGCCTTCATGGCGTCTCGCTACGACCGCGGTGAAGCGGCTTACCTCAACTGCCCCATGAACCGGGATCAGTATCTCCACTTCTGGCAGGAGCTATGTCAGGCAGAACAGGCAGAGCTGAAGGATTTTGAGCGAGAGACCGCCAAGTTTTTTGAGGGCTGCTTGCCGATTGAGGAGATGGCAAAGCGAGGCGAGGACACCATGCGCTATGGCCCTCTAAAACCCGTGGGTCTATTTGATGCCCGCTTTGGAGATTTCAAAGACCCGGCAAACCGGGACAAGAAGCCCTATGCAGTAGTGCAGCTGCGCCAGGAGGACAAAGCTGGTCAGCTGTGGAACATGGTGGGCTTTCAGACCAACTTGCGGTGGGGCGAACAGAAGCGCGTCTTCCAGCTGATTCCTGGTCTAGAGAATGCTGAGTTCGTGCGGATGGGGGTGATGCACCGCAACACCTTTATCAATTCACCAGAGTTGTTGAGTGCGGGTCTTCAGTTCCATCAGCGTCCAACGTTGCTAGCGGCGGGGCAATTGGTCGGAACTGAAGGATACACGGCGGCTGTCGCAGGAGGCTGGTTAGCTGGGACTAATGCCGCTCGTGTTGCCCTGGGGCGTGAGTTGCTAACTATGCCAGTTTCCACAATGATGGGAGCAATGTTTGACTTCATCAGCTCGGCTGAGCCAAAGCATTTTCAGCCGATGCCACCCAACTTTGGAATTCTTCCAACCCTGCCGACGAAGGTGCGGGATAAGCGAGAGCGGTATGGGCAATATCGCGATCGCTCCTTCCAAGATCTTTCTACCTGGGCCAATGCTCATGGTTTGGCATTGCGATTACCTGAGGTTGTGGCGATCGCTTAAGGGACTTGCTGTCAAATGAAATCTCGGAGAAGGGGGTGCAGGCTTTGCCCATAGCCCCCTTCTTCGGGATTTTTATTTTTTGCTAAGCCCTAATCGCATAGCGCTGAAAGAGACAGCCTTTAGACCTCCTGCGTAAATCGTTGCGCGGCTGCACCGCGCAATGATTCACGCTTTAGAAATCGATTCATGCAGGAGGTCTTTTATCTGGCAGCTAGGTAGGAACCTCTATAAAAACATCCCTTCGGCAGACCGCCCGTGGTAGGGATGCGATCCTATATGAGTAAGCAAACCTGGAGAAAATCCGGACAATAGGCTGTGGATGTCGTGCATCGAGATGCTTCATGTTGAGATTTCGACCGAAACGATTCCTTGGCCTACTCTTGTTGGGGCTGGTAATGACAGGCTTGATGGGGCTGACAGGACCGCTAGCTCAAGCTCAGGTACCGCTTCCCGCCCTATCGCCGTCACCCGCGCCGAGTGAGGTATTGGGACCACCGGACAATGTGCGCCGGGTAGGCAATGTTGAATTGGCCCCCGTCATCCTGGATGGGGAACGGTTATTTGACGTAGTCGCTCCTACAATCCTGGACCGGAATAATTTGGGGGGGCGAACCCCGGTAGAGGTGCGGGCTCAGCGCATTCGGGAGAACCTGGACTATATCCTATCGTTGAAAGAATTTTCTCTGCTCGACAACGAGATGGAGTATGGCACTCGCTTTGATCCAAAGACCCTTGCTGTTGGGGTAGCGCCTCTCAGTGGCCAAACGGTTGTGGCTGCGAGTGATGCTGACCATCCAGAGCCGCAAATCCTTCTGACGGTGACAGAGCAGGATGCCAACTATTACGGCCTCTCTCGTACGCAGTTGGCAGAGCGGTGGCGCGATCGCCTCCAAACCGCTCTCCTCGACGCCTTAAAATCGCGACAACCAGAAGCCATAGCCCGCTGGGTGTGGTTAGCCCTGATTATTGTGTTGGGTCTGCTGCTACTCAGCCTGCTGGGTTTTGTGGGGGTTAAGCGGCTCAATCATCGCCGTCAGGCTTTAAAAGAACGGCAATCTGCTGCTTCGTCTCCTGTGCCACCCCAGGCACCCACGGAAGGAGACCCCGATCCGGCATTCCTGCTAGATTTTCCTGAAACTCTGAAGCGCTACTTTGATTTGGATCAACGCTTGCGCTGGTTAGATCTGTTGCGCTGGTTGCTAATTTGGGCCGGAGTTTTGGCCTGGTTGGTGGGAATTGCCATCCTGGTGGAAGAGTTGCCGCTGATGCAGGTCACAGCCCTGGAGGTATTGCTGGCACCTCTGACCATTGTGCTGGTGTGGGGAGCTACCGGGTTAGTGAATCGGTTGGCAGACATTGGGATCAACCGTCTCATGGCGTTGTGGCGTATCCAGGGGGGTGGGGGAGATATGCAGCGGCGATCGCTCCGCATCACCACCATCACCAATGTACTGAAAGGGCTAAAAACATTTCTGGTCTACCTGCTGGCAGTATTGATTATTCTCGAAACCCTGGGCTTTAGTACCCAGTCGGTATTGGCATTTGGGGCGATTATAGGATTTGCTGTGTCCCTGGCTTCCCAAAACCTGATCCGTGATCTCGTGAACGGCTTTCTGATTCTGCTAGAAGACCAGTACGCGATTGGGGATGTGATTTCTGTGGATAATGCCGCTGGGTTGGTTGAGAACCTGAACCTGCGTACGACCCATCTTCGCAATGGAGAAGGGCGTTTGATTATTTTGCCCAACAGCTTGATCAACCGGGTCGAAAATCTAACTCGCTCCTGGGCTCGGGTCGATCACACGATTGAACTGGCTCTCAGCACAGATGTTAATAAAGGTTTGCAGGTGATCCGGGATGTGGCTCAGGGACTATATGACGACCCCAAATGGCAACCTTTATTGGTGGAGCCGCCGGAGGTCTTGGGTGTAGAAAATATTACGTCTACAGGCATCCTGATCCGCACCTGGATTAAGACTCAACCCTTGCAGCAATGGGCTGTAGGCCGAGAATTTCGGTTCCGCCTGAAATTGGCTTTGGATCAGGAGAATATCTATGTGGGTAATGTGCAACAACTGCTGTTGCACTCTGGACCCGAGGATCAGGAAGAGCTTGAGGGGGTGAATGGCGATCGCCCTCAACCCAGCTCAATATTTAAGCCTTAACCTCCACAACCTGAACTCAGCCATAATTTTGATGGGGCAGCCCATTGCGTTGCCCCATCAAAATCCATTTTTGCCTACGTTTCGCGCAAAAATGGGTAAGCAGATGCTCCCGAATTGACGTGTTAAATGGCCAAAATTTCTTCGATATCTGGCGATGCTTCGTCGGAGTCGGCTACAGGGGCAGCTTCGGCATAAACTACCTGGTCAAGACTTACGCCTTCCATCATCGTCCCTTCCAGGTTGGCATCCTGTAAGTTTGCACCTTCCACTTGAGCATTCTGAAGATTAGCACCGCTTAAGTTCGCACTGTTCAGATTGGCTCTGGTCAGGTTGGCTCGCTGTAATTTTGCTCCCAACAGGTCAGCCCCACTCAGGTCGGCCCCACTCAGATTAACTTCTCCTAAATCAGCGCGATTCAGCCGGATGCCGGCCAGATTCCCTCCTGAGAGATTTGCCTGAGACAGTTTGGCTCCTATCAATCGGGCATAGCTGAGATTGGCTCCACTCAGATTGGTGGCTCTCAGATTGGCCCGGCTCAAATCAGCCCGGTTCAAGTCAGCACCACTCAACGTTGCCTGGGTTAGAGTCACGGTGCTCAGGTCGGCTCCGCTCAGGTTGGCCTGAGTAAGATTGGCCTCTGTCAAATTAGCCTGGCCCAAGTCTGAGCGGTTCAGTACCGCCTGGGAGAGGTTCGCTCCTGTTAAATCGGCCTCTCGCAGATAGCAGCCCAGGAGATTGGCCCCTTGCAGATCTGCTCCACTGAGATTCGCAGCTCCTAGCTCGGCTCCACTTAAATCAGCCTGACAGAGAGTCGCGTGCTCAAGATTGGCTCGGCTAAGATTAGCCCCCGCTAGAATGGAATCCGAAAGATTAGCCCGACTGAGATTAGCATCCTGTAAATCATTCTGGATGAGATTAATCTGGCTGAGGTCGGGAATTACGCTAGGGTTGTCGTCCCGCCAGCGGTTCCAGTGGTTGATACTTTGCCGGAGTAAGGAGAGGTGCTCTGGATTTGCCATGGCGAACGCCTGTGAAAGATATGCGAGTCTATAGGAATATATCCAGCGGTATCATTCAATCGCCAGGACACAGCGTTGATGTAACCGTTATCTGACATTTCTCGCATCTTGTCTATGGTGGGTACGTTATTCTAGCTAGGAGCCCTGCCGGGGATACTTCATCGTCGGGATGCGATGCAGCGTTTGCCTCGTCAGGAATCGATACATAACAACACTGATGAAAGAGTTTTGGGGTTTGTCATGAAACTGGCGGAGCGGGTAGATCGGGTGTCACCGTCGATGACGTTGGTCATTGATGCTAAGGCAAAGGCAATGAAGGCCGAAGGTGTCAACGTCTGTAGCTTCAGCGCCGGGGAGCCCGATTTTGATACACCAGCCCACATCGTAGAGGCCGCGAAGGCAGCCCTCGATCAGGGCAAAACCCGTTACGGCCCCGCTGTTGGAGAACTGAAGCTGCGGGAAGCGATCGCCCAAAAGCTCCAGCGCGATAATCAACTTTGCTATGGCGTTGACAATATTCTGGTGACCAACGGTGGCAAACAATCTCTCTATAACCTGGCTCAGGTGTTTCTAGAGCCAGGCGACGAGGTGATCATTCCAGCTCCCTACTGGGTCAGTTATCCCGAAATGGTGAAGCTGGCCGGAGCTACCCCTGTCATTGTTTCCACCACTGTGGAACAAAACTTTAAAATAACACCGGAGCAATTGCGGCAGGCTATTACTCCCAAGACAAAGTTGTTTGTTTTCAACTCACCCTCAAATCCGACCGGGATGGTTTATACGCCCGAGGAGGTGAAGGCGATCGCCCAGGTGATTGTCGATGCGAACATCTATGTTGTCGCTGACGAAATCTACGAAAAAATTCTCTACGATGGAGCCACTCACCTCAGCATGGGTGCCGTTGGGCCAGAAATTTACGAACGTACCATTGTCAGCAGCGGTTTTGCTAAAACCTATGCCATGACGGGCTGGCGCATCGGTTTTCTGGCAGGGCCACAACCTCTGATTAAAGCGGCTACGAAGCTCCAAAGTCATTCCACATCGAATGTGTGTACGTTTGCTCAGTATGGGGCGATCGCTGCTTACGACGGTCCTCAGGACTGTGTTCAGACCATGTTGACAGCCTTTGCAAAGCGTCGTGAAGTCATGCATGAACGGCTCAATGCAATGCCCGGTCTGACCTGCTTAAAACCAGATGGCGCATTCTATATGCTGCCCAGCATTCGAGACACCGGAATGACCTCTCTCGACTTCTGCAACGCTCTTTTAGATGAATATCAGGTCGCTGCGGTACCGGGGATTGCGTTTGGGGCAGACGATTGCATTCGTTTATCCTATGCAACCAGCATGGAGATGATCGAAGAGGGGATGGATAGGCTATCCAAGTTTTTGCATAAGCTCTAACTTTAACGAGAGGGGGAGCTTGGCTCCCCCTCTCGTTTGTTGTCCTCACACCACCGGGACATGTGTAGCTCGTGTTGTCCTCACACCACCGGGACATCTGTAGACAATTTGTTGTCCGTTAGCTCTGAACCACTGGAGCACTCAGGCTTACTGGAGTTGCGTCACCTCCTGCCAAAATGTTGGGGAAGTGGTGCGTGTTGGGTGCATGCATGGCCTGAATTCCTAGCATGGCTCGATTGACAAGATCCGCATCGGTAGGAATCACTTTACCTTGACTATCGAGAATGGATTGATTGAAGTTAAAGCCGTTTAAATTGAAGGCCATAACACCAACCCCAGCAGCAGCAACCCAAACGCCAACTGTTGGGAGAGCAGCCATCAGAAAGTGAACGACACGGCTATTTCGGAAGGCGGTAGCAGGGATCAACAAGCGGCCCAGGTACCCTGCGTGCCCTGCCAACAAATTGTAAGTGGTTTCCTGTTGTCCAAACCGGTAGCCCATGTTGGCGGATTCCAGGTCAGAGGTTGTGCGAATCAGGCTGGCAGATACGAGAGAACCATGCACAGAGCTGAGCATAGCTCCGCCTAATACCCCAGTAACGCCGAGCATGTGCAGCGGGTGCATCAGGATGTTGTGATCGGCCTGGAAAGCAAACATGAAGTTGAAGGTGCCCGAAATGCCCAGGGGCAATCCTTCCGAGAAACTGCCCTGACCTATGGGATAGATCAGCAGCACGCTAGTGGCGGCCAGGACGGGAGCGGAGAAGGCGATCGCTACCCAAGGCCGCATCCCCAGGCGGTAACTCAACTCCCACTGTCGTCCCAGGTAAGCAAAAATTCCAATTAGGAAGTGCAGCACAATCAGTTGATAAGGCCCACCGTTATAGAGCCACTCAGGAATTGATCCCGCTGCCCAGAGAGGGTAAAAGTGCAGTCCTATAGCGGCTGAGGTGGGGATTACGGCGGCAGTCAGAATATTATTGCCCCCTAGCAGCGAACCAATGATAGGTTCCCGAATTCCATCCAGATCGACGGGAGGAGCCGCAACGAAGGCAATGCTGAAGGCGATCGCTGCCGCTGCCAGGGTGGGAATCATCAGTACTCCAAACCAACCAACGTAGAGGCGATTGTTGGTGCTAGTAATCCATTCACAAAAATGATCCCAGGTCCTGAATACATCTAATTCAGGCCGATGTTGAATAGTGGTACTCATGATGACGTTTCCTCTGCGAGAGGTCACTTCACCCAGATCTATTCCATTTAAATTGATAGAAACGCAGAGAATGAGAGCATGTCTGAGCCCCAGAAACGGTAGATTTTTCGTGCAATGTGCCTACGAAAAATGTTCCATCAATGCCCTTTTAGGTGAATGAGGTAGGATGCAAAATTTGAGCGATCGCAAACAAAAGGCTTTGAAGTGTAATGCTTTGTTCGCAAATTAAGAATCGGAATTGGAGCGAACTGAAGTGAAGCCAATAATCTTAACTTTCCTAATTTTAGACCGATTGCCTCGTCTAGTTTGTAGAGAAACACTAAGTTTTATGGCACTTGTTTTATCCAAAGAATCACAAACAAAATAACCTGTAATTCTTTTTGGGGAAGGGGTGGTTGCGCCACCCCTTCCCCAAAAAGAATTACAGGTTAATAAATACGCGATCCAAGGTGGGCGCAGTTTTGCTTCCTTTGCAGGAAGTTCATCACCATATCTTTTTAACAGGAAAAAGTGTAGAACATTCGACGCATCCTCATACTGAATTAACGTCAGTTCGGGATAAGCCGAACCGCCCATTATTGCGTGCGCGACGCGCACGCAATAATGGGCTTTTTCGAGTGCCGCGCGAAGCGCGGCACTCGAAAAAGCCCTTAACCAGAACTGAGGTTGAATTACTATAAGAACCCGTTTGAAAAGGTTGATTATTCGTGTCTAAAGGGCACAGAAAACCAACCTTCTCAAACCAGTTTAGAAATCCGAGTTCAAGTTACCAGCCCTGGTCGTCTGTGTCCTGCGTCAACCCATCATCAGCTGCATCGGTTGGTTGCGAATCAAGCGTATCATCTGAGGTCTGAGTGTCATCCCAGCTATCGGTAGCTGCTTCAGCAGCGGGGGAAGCCTTCAGTTCTGCTGGGCGACTAGGAGGAACACCCAGTGTGGTAATCATTGTTTCAATGACCGTCTTTGCCAGAGGGGCTGCTACAGTCCCACCATAGGCGTTGTCTCCCTGAGGCTCGTCAACAACGACCAGGATGCTATAACGGGGAGCATCGGATGGAAAGAGGCTGACAAAACTGGTAATTCGTGCCGAGGAATCATATCCACCAGAGGCACTGGCTTTTTGGGCTGTACCTGTTTTTCCCGCAAGCCGATAGCCGGGGATTTGTGCGGCTTTTCCAGTGCCATCGTCTACCACGGCTTCCATCATCTTCAACACGGCCTGAGCCGTTGCTGTGGAGAAAACTCGGCGGGGAGCCGGCAGCTTGGGTTGCCATTGAAGTTTGTTGTTGGCGTCGTAGAGCCCGGTGACAACGTGAGGTGTCACTAACATGCCCCCATTGGCAATGCTGCTTTGAAGTTGAACCATTTGCAGCGGTGTCAGCGAAATTCCCTGACCAAAAGCAGTGGTTGCAGGTTCAATAGGGTCTGATAAAAATGTTTCCTTGTCCTTCAGGGTACTGGCGGTTTCAAAGGGTAGGTCGGTGCCTGTCACATCACCCAGGCCGATCTTCTCAAGCCAACCATAGTAGTCATTTGGCTTGAGCTGTTGCATCACCCGTACCATACCTACGTTGCTGGAGTTTTGGATGATTTGAGTGATAGTTTGCGGGCCTCGTGCCCCAGCGTAGGAGTAGTCGTTGTTCTGAATAGGCCATTCTCCAACGATAATTTGGCCTTCATCCACAAAGCTATCACTGGGCTTAACGGCCTTCGATTCTAGAGCGATCGCCACATTCACGGTCTTGAATGTAGAACCTGGCTCATACAGGTCGCTAACGGCCCAGTTGCGATAGCGATCTGCTGGGGACTTGTAAAATTGGTTGGGATCAAAAGTAGGTTCGGTGACCAACGAGATCAGGGAACCATCGCGCACATCCATCACCAGGACAGCTCCCCGCTTGGCACCATAGCTTTTGATGGTGTTTTGAAGGGCAATGCGGACCAGCCGTTGCAGCCGGCTATCAACCGTCAGGTGCAGACTCAATTCATCAGAGTGGGTCAGGTCTCCGGGGTCTGAACCGGGGAGGATTTCCCCCATGGCTGTACGCCGTAGCTCATACTTGCGGGGCTTGAGCTGAAGCTGCTCGTCAAAGCTATATTCAATGCCTGCCTGTCCCTTCTGCTCGCCATTGACAAAGCCAACAATTTCTCCAAACAAATTTTGCTGAGGGTAAAGCCGTTGTTGTTCTTCAATCAGCTCTAACCCATCCATCCGTAAGTCGCGGATCCGGTCAGCCATATCCTCGGGTAAGGCATATCCAGCTTCCAGCCCACTTTCCCCACTCTGAAAGAGTTGTACCAGGTCGCTCATTGGCTTGTTGATGATAGGAGACAGAGCCTGGGCAATGGCTTCCTTCGACTCCTTAAACAGCTTGGGGTGAGCATACAGTGTGTAAACCGGGCGATCCACCGCCAGAATATTGCCCAGGCGATCAACGATGGGTCGACGGGGCGGTGGTGAATTGAGCATGATGCTCTGCTGCGATTCAGCTTGCGCCTGTAAGCTCTCCGCATCAAATACCTGCAAACGTACCAGATTTGCAGCAAGCCCTACCATACTGACAAGCAGGATGGCCCATACGATAAGCAGCCGCGCCCTGGGATGATCCAGAGCTGAGGAGCGCGATGGCTTCACTGGCCGAGCACTACTCCCCATTCCCCTGGGTAAGCGTTCAGGGCGAACAGGGCGGGAGCGAAAGGATTGAACGCTGGGGCGGTGGGCACCCCGTGGAGCCGAGGTGGGCTTACGAGAGCCAGGGCGAATCATGAGTGGCTTAGGGCGAGGTTAGTAGGCAAAAGGACGAGCAGGTTCAACCTCGGGAGCGGGTGCAGACGCTGCTGTAGGAGCGATCGCCTCACTAGAAACGGGCGGCGGAGCATCCAAAAACACAGTCGTGTTTAAGTCAGAGGTGATCAGCCCACTATTGGGGTTGAGAGCCTGCTGGGCCAAATCATTTTTTAACACTTCATCGGCCGCCATAAGTTGACGTTCCTGCCGTTGTAGAGCTTCCAGCCGATGGTACTGCTGGCTCCAGAGCTGCTGGGTATAAACCGTCCAGCCATAGAATACGGCGGTCACTGCAATGACCAGAAAGGTCAGAGGTGTGGCAACCTGTTGCGCAAGCATTAACGTCCGCAGCCCCGCTGGCATGGACCGTGAAACGGGCAGAGACTGTACCGTGGGGGCACTATTCTGCCGCCGTCCGGGCGGAGCCAACCGTAAGTCTGCTGCTGAGGGACGTACAGCTAGGCTTGAGGGTTGTGTAGACCTGGGAGCCAGGGGCATTGGGCGGGAGGAGTTAATGGCCTGAAGTGAGCCATCCTGGCGTGACCGGGGCGATCGCGGATACGGTACCAGGGGCTTAGGAACAGCAGTCATAACCTCACTCCTTCAATAAATCCTTCAAATAAGCCGTATTTAGACAGACTCAAGAGCCCATTGATGCCGTCTTTTTTCCGCCTTGGAAAAGATTCCAAAGAGAGGACGGAATCAACAGAATCTAAAGCCGAGGAAGACTAAAGTTGCCCTCATCATAGTCCGTCTCTAGAAGTTTACTGATCTTTTCAAAGCTGGCAAGCAAATTTTTCAGAGAAATCAAAGGAGCGATAAAACCGAATGGGTTTAATAGTTTGCTCCTTGACACCATAGCCTGCTTTTTTTAATTTCCCGGTTCTCCCAATCACTTGATTGAACTGGGCTATCGAGGAACAATACGAATTTCAATTCGCCGATTTCGGGATGGATCCGGAGAATTGCCTGCGCCTGTTAATGGTTTAGTGTTGCCATAACCAACGGTCAGCCATGTGTAGCCAGCACCTAAGCGGCTTTGTAGATACCCTGTCACCGTACTAGCTTGCGCAAAGGATTGCTCCCGTTGCGCTTCAGCACTACCGCTCGCATCACTATGGGCTGCTACCCGCATGACCGCATTGGGATAAGCCTGTAAATCCTGAGCGATGCTGTCTAGAATGCCACGGGCAGCCGGTCGTAGCATCTGTCCGTTGGGCTCGAACAACGCATCGCTGGGTAGAGTGACCAGCAGAGTCCGCTCGCCCGCCGCAACGGGGCTCGTCTCTACGGGAGCCGCTGTTGGATCAATGCTCTGCTGTAAGCGTCGCAACCGGGCATCCAATGGCGCGGCGGTGGGCACGATCCCCAATTCGGTTTCCAGAGCGGTGGCGCGATCGCTCAAGGTTTGCAAATTTCCCTGAATCTGGTTAACTTCGGCTTGAGCCGTCTGGCGGGCTGAGGGAGCCAGGGTTAGTGGTGTTGGTGCTAACGATGGTTCTGCCGCAGGTTGGGTTGAGGGCTGAAATGGCATAACCCCCGTTTGCCGACGCGCATTCAAGTCTTCGACTTGCTGGAGCAGGCGCTCCGTGAGAGGCGGTTCGGCTACTGTGCCGGGGGCTAGTTGGGCGATCGCTATCCCAATCAGCCAAGCCAACCCACCACTGACCCCCAGTAACAGTAGACGAAATATAAGAGTTAAAACTCCTAAGGCCCGATTCTTGCGTCTGGAAGAAGGCTGAGTTGAGGGAGGAATTGCTTGGGTCTGAGACATGACAACAGTGCAAAGCGCAAGGGTGCAACAAGACAATGCAAGCAGCTAAAACAGGACATGCAGTGCTGCTATACGTCTACTCCGAATGGATTGCCTATGTCAAAACAAGACACCGAGGGTTGATTGTAGCACCGGGAAATAGTGAGGAAATCCATCTTCTGGCTTATGGGAAAACGGTAAATCAACGCTTTAATGGTGCTCAAATACCAGTTTGGATAACCGCTTCCATATTCCCACATCCTGTCCGGATTGGTGGCAAAGGGCGTCGTTAAGACTGGTAACGGTTTTTTCAGGGAAACCCCAGATCAATCGTCAATTAGACTACATTAGAGCAAATTCGATGGGGATCGTTGCGGTTTTCTCCGAGGCTTTTGAACCTGATTTGTATCGGTTTGAAGGCATACTCCGCTGCGACACCTAGGCATCGGGTAATGCACTCCTTTGTTTCCTGTTCTTGGCTATTTCGTGAGTTTCAATCTGGAGTTGAGGGATCACGTGTTTGTACGTGATTCGTTCATGCCCCTATTTCTCTTCCTCTCCGTCGGGCATCGACAATCGCCTGACACAATATCACTCCAATATCTGTGTTGAACGCCTGCATGTTGCTGTTGTGTTCAGCACAACTCCACTTCCCTCACGCCCTCACACTGCCATGCAACCGTCTATTCAACTCGATCCGCTGAACAGCCCTTTCCCAATTCCTTGGAATTGGGTGCTGGCCACGTTGTCTGACACCCGCAATTCTGTTTCTCGGATGCGCTATTTTCGCACCCAGTCGTTGCTATCGCCGGATGGGCGTTTTGCCGCCTACAGCCGGATTCAACTGGTGGTCGAATCTGACTTTACCCGGAGTCGGGTGAGTAGCGCAATGTTTGTTGAAGACTTGCAGACGGGAGACTTAAAGACGATCCCCATTACAGCCCCTTTTGCCGATAACCCCTTCATGCATGAAGCCGATCAGGAAACTTCTGGCACGATCGCTATCGTGATCCCCGTGGCCTGGTCTCCTGATGGCGATCGCATCCTGGCCCGTGAATTTGAATCGATGTTTGGCACCGGGTTAGCATCAGACTTCGCTGTAATCTGGGATCACCACACCAACCGCACTCACACCCTTGCTCCCAGTGGCATTGCCTATAGCAACGCTATCCTGTTGGGCTGGAGCCGCACTCATCCCAATCGGGCTCTCTTCCGAGCGGGAATGATGGGCGATCCCCAATGGGAACAATGGGCCGTTGATCCCAGCGGTACTACCGATCCCGCCCCAGAGGATCAACCCATTACGTTTGGGCAATACGTCAATCATGTGTGGGCAGGGCCCCAGGCTTATCGATAAGGGTTCTTAAAATGATGGAGTGTTGACAAAGCCAATATTCCATAACTAAAGAGTGGGGGTGGCAAAACCACCCCCACTCTGAGTTTTATTGAGCAGGCCGCCCATGCCATGGGCTGACCTGGACCGCCCCGCCGGGAGTAAAGACCACCCGAAAATCGGCAGACGGCTCAGGGGCATCGTTGCCCGTTGAGTTGTACTGCAAATCTCGGAGGGGAGTTTTGTCCATGTGTTGTACAGCCGCATCATTCACATAACGGAAGCCAAGAATGTCGCCGTTTTCAGCGGTACGAACACGGTAGACTAGCTCTTCAGGGAAATCTGAACCCTGAGTCCAGGCTTCATCCAAGCGATTGCGCAACTGATCCTGTAACTGGTCAACAACCTCGGGATCCGTAATTTCGTTATCCCGGGTCAACGCCTGGTTGAGGTTGCCAGCCGCAGCCGAGCGCCTTGGAGAAGGTGTTGCTGAGGCTTCCGTTGTTGGGCTTGTTCTGGGCCTAGGTGACGTTTCTGCCTCAGGCGATGAGCTCGCCTCCGGGCTGGAGGTCACCTCCGGACTGGGAGTTTCTTCAGGGCTGGAAGTTTCTTCAAGACTGGAAGTTTCTTCAGGGCTAGCAGTCGCCTCAGGGCTTGGAGAGGGGCTGGTTGCAGGAGAAGCACCGGGGAGAACTGCGGCTGTATTGGATACTGCAGCCGGCGATTCCTGCGCAGTGGGTTCCTGCTCCACGCGCCGCTCGGGAATGGGGAGGAAGAAGAGAGCGATCGCTGCTGCTGCCAGGCTGGTTAACCCCACTGCAATCGGTACAACACGCTTACCCACAGGCTCATGGGTAACGGCATACTGACGGGAAATGGGGGCTAGAGGAACGGTCAGGTCAGGAACCGTTTGCTGATCCGCCAACATTTGATCGAGCGCTTCTACCAGATCAAAAAGTTGTACCGTTTTCAGGTCTAGCTGAATGGTTCCAGGAGCGCCGATCGCAACTTGTCCATTACCTGCGGATGCATCCTCTTTTGACTGCACAGTTAGACGATGCACGTCTGGATTAACACGTTCTAGCCGTACCACTTCCCGATCCGCCCGATGGCTACCGGACGCCCCAGGGCTGTGAGGGTGCGGTACGCCGCTGAGAAACTCTTGGGCGTAGTTGCTTACAACGAGCACCAGGGAGTCGAGTAGCGATCGCCCCCCGGTAAGGGGCGGCTCTAGACCCAGCAGATTACACTCGACATGGGTAACGACGGAGAGAGGCGGACGGGGAGAGGTTTCAGTGCCGTCTGGGGCAAATCCTTCGACGACTAACTTACAGTTGGGCAGATTGTATTCACGCTGAATGGTCATGCCACCTCTCCATCAAACAGGCTAATCCACAGCCGCTGAGTACCTGAAATACCCGTGCAAAACAGCAGTTGACTCAGCAGAGAAAGGGCCAGACTGTTAAGTTTTTCATCCGTGTTGTAGGCCATGACCGCTGCCCGCTTGGGGTTCATCCGGGAGCGGAAATGGGCACGGAAACGTTCTAAATATTCGGATAAACGGAAGGAAGATTCTAGCGGAATGTTGCGTTCGTTCAGTTGCTCATAAGCTAGCAGTAACTGCCGGATCAGCACCGTGAGCCGCCGTGCCTGAGAGCTGATCATCATCACCAGAGCTTTTCCCTCTGTCTGGCTCAGCTCGCGATGTTGGCTACCGTAGCGACGTAAGGGGTTGGTGCAACGCAAACGCCAGAGTTTAACCCGGTTTTCGATCACAGGTTTGAGGTTGAGTTCTTGGGTCAAGCTGAGGAGTGCTTCAGACCCGTTCAAATCCAGGGCTTCGATCGCCAGCAATAGCAAGTCGAGCTGGACACGGGCACGACGGGGGCAGTTATCGCCCAGGCCGTCAATGTTGGGCAGGGCATCCAGCAGGGAACCGTGGGGTGGGGTGGGAGGGCTATCGACTTGCATTAATGGTTTCGCAATGGACACACAGAATCAGCAGAATTTTAGCGCTTAACACAGTGACTGGAACGAGCCACCCCTCAACCAGGCGCAGATCGGGGGCAATGCTAAGTCTAACGACGCAGCATCCTGTCTAGGGTGCCCACTTTAATCCTCAAAGGGATCAATGACAGATTGTGGGCATCGCGCATGATGGAACACAACTTAGACTTCGACCTGAACTCCACGCCAGAAGGCGATATGCCCCGTAATTTGCTTCGCTGCATCTTTGGGGGTGGGGTAGTACCAGGCGGCGTCTTTGTTGACTTTTCCATCCACTACCACGTTGTAGTAGCTGGCGAACCCTTTCCAGGGACAGGTTGTGTGGGTGTCACTGGGCTGAAAATATTCGGAGTGAAGAGCATCGGGGGGAAAGTATTGATTCCCTTCGACGACGACACAGCGATCGCTTTCGGCCAAAACAGCGCCATTCCAGGTAGCTCGTGGCATATATCTTCTCCAATGGGGGAATGGTGAGATCCGTATAAATCGTCGGAGGGTCAAGTTGATCCATCCGGAACGATGCCAGGTAAAAACTCTGTCTACACCGTCTGCCATTTTAGCGTCCGGATGCCTACGCTCATGAAAAAGTATTGGAATTCCTTAGGGCACATCAAAATCTGATGGGAGTTTTGGGTGTTCTCAGGGCACATAAAACTCACGCCAGGGCTGGCATCAACTTTCATGGCATTTTGCTAATTCTTGCTATCGAAGCTCCTAATGTTATGAAATGGGGAAGCCAATCGCGGTCAGTGCCATAGTGAAATAAAGCACCCTCAACTGCACGTAAATTACGTCAACCTGGAGTCCTTCCATGAGCAATGCAGCCACCCTAAATCCGGTTAACACCGAGACGAACCAGCGCCCCATGGCTTTTGATTCGCTGCAAGCGGTTCCTGAACTGTG
The DNA here is from genome assembly GCF_039962325.1 of Leptolyngbya sp. PL-A3. Taxonomy (NCBI): domain Bacteria; kingdom Bacillati; phylum Cyanobacteriota; class Cyanophyceae; order Leptolyngbyales; family Leptolyngbyaceae; genus Leptolyngbya; species Leptolyngbya sp. PL-A3. The sequence continues at coordinate 89,872 of NZ_JAMPLB010000010.1, read as the reverse complement.
GGCGATCGCCGCTCAGCGTTTTGGCTCAGTGGTGGCGCTTCACGACCCCCACGCCAATCCTCCCGTCGAAATCACCTACAGCGCGCTGTATCAGCAGACTCAGCAATTTGCAGCCGGTTTACAGTCCCTTGGCTTGCAATCCGGGGATCGTGTGGCTCTCTTTGCCGATAATCAACCCCGATGGTTGCTGGTAGATCAGGGCATTATGACAGCTGGCATGATTGATGTGGTGCGGGGTGCTCAGGCTGATCCGGCAGAATTGCGCTACATACTCAGCCACAGCGAAAGCATTGCTCTGGTTGTGCAGGACATTGACACCTTAAAGAAGCTGCTAGCACAACCAGAGCCGCTTCCGGTCAAGCAAATTATTATCCTGTCTGATGAAACGCCCATTGAAGTTCCAGGCATCGATGTGATGACCTTCTCCGCTGTGATGGAGCGAGGCCAGGGCCACCCTCTCAAGCCAACTACCGCCAAACGTACAGATTTAGCCACACTGATGTATACCTCCGGAACCTCCGGACAGCCTAAAGGGGTCATGCTGAGTCATGGCAACCTGCTGTCTCAGGTATCCGGCGCAGGGACGGTGGTGGATTTGCAGCCGGGCGATCGCGTCCTCAGTATCCTGCCTATCTGGCACTGCTACGAGCGCAGCTTTGAGTACTTTATTTTTGGCCACGGCTGCACGCAGATTTACACCAACATTCGCTACGTCAAAAAAGACCTCAAAACTTATCGTCCTAACTACATGGTGGCGGTGCCCCGGCTGTGGGAATCCATCTACGAAGGAATTCAGAAGCAGTTTCGGGAACAGCCTGAGAAAAAACAGAAATTGGTGCAGTTCTTCCTGGGGCAGAGCGATCGCTACATCAAAGCGCGCCGTACTTTCCTGGGGCTAAACCTGGAGAACCTGAATCCGTCGCCTCTGGACAAAGCGGTAGCACTGGCAACGATGGTGACACTGGCCCCCGTGCATGGTTTGGGCGATCGCCTCGTCTACCGCAAGGTACGCGAGGGCGTTGGCGGCAATATCCACTTTGTCGTCAGCGGTGGCGGCTCTATTGCCGAGCACCTGGAAGACTTTTTTGAAATTGTGGGGATCGAAATTCTCAGTGGTTATGGTCTGACGGAAACTTCCCCCATTACCCATGTGCGCCGTCCCATGCGTAACCTGCGAGGGGCCGACGGCCAGCCTCTGCCCTACACAGAAACGCGAATTGTCGATCCTGAAACTCGTCGGGATTTACCCGTTGGGCAGCAGGGTTTGATCTTGCTGCGGGGGCGTCAGGTGATGATGGGCTACTACCGTAACCCGGAGGCTACAAAGAAGGCGATCGATCCCGATGGCTGGTTCGACACAGGAGATTTGGGTTGGGTGACGCCCCAGGGCGACTTGACCATTACCGGACGGGCCAAAGACACCATTGTGTTGACCAACGGCGAAAACATTGAGCCGCTACCCATCGAAAACGCTTGCTTGCGTAGCCCCTATATCGATCAAATCATGCTACTGGGTCAGGATCAGAAGGTGCTGGGAGCCCTGATTGTGCCGAATATGGAAGCCCTGGAAGCCTGGGCAAAAACCGAAAACGTCTCGCTGGATCTGCAGAGCAAAGCGGTGCAGGATTTAATTCGCAAGGAGCTGAATCGGGAGGTAATGAACCGCCCCGGCTATCGTCCTGACGACCGAATTGGCCCCTTCGTGTTGTTGGAAGAACCCTTCACCATTGAGAACGGTCTCCTGACCCAAACCCTAAAAGTACGGCGCGATGTCGTGAGGGATCGCTATCGCAGTATGATTGACGGTATGTTTGCCTGAGCTTGAAGCCTTTTATTTAATAGGACTTCAGTGCAGGCGACCCGTTTTTCTGTATAGTCTTTTTGGTCACTCTGCGCTGAAACTCTTCTCATGGATCTTTCAAAGCCTCATCTCCTGCTTAAACGTCCGGTTAACATCAAAGTCATTGTGACTCCCCGCTGGAAGGAGGAGGTTCAACAGCAACTCCAGGCCCAAATTAATCAGATTGACGGCCAACTGCAGCAGATTGAAATGCAGGGCCAGCGCATGGTTGCCGAAGTTCAAAAGCAGGCGGCTAACCCGAGCGATGCTGCGATCGCTCAGCAAGTTGGCAACCTCCAGGCCCAGGTCAACCAGCGTAAGAGCGAGTTGTTAGAGCGCAAGAACCAGACCCTTCAACAGCTTCAGCAAGTGCAATTGCTGGAGATGGACAAGGAAGTGACTCAGGGCACGATTGAAGGGTTTTTCCGGATTGAGCAGGGGGATAACCTGGTGCGGAAGATGCAGGTCGAAGTCCTGCTGCGCGATGGCATCGTAGAAGAGATTCGCGGCGAAATTTAGAACTTATTTGAGAATTTGAGAGACCATTCCCCACACGCAATGTGTGTGAAAAATCGTCCATGTCTAAGAGCTTGCCCTTGTGCAGACGCTCTTGATGTTCCCTCAACACGATACAATTATCAGTTGCCAAGATTGCACTGACCCATCCCATCCATCCTCATCCCTAGCAGACTTAAAGCCAATGATTTACGAAGTTTTCATGCCCGCCCTCAGCTCCACCATGGAGGAGGGCAAAATTGTGTCCTGGACAAAGTCTCCGGGAGACAAGGTCGAAAAAGGCGAAACCATTGTGGTCGTCGAGTCCGATAAGGCCGATATGGATGTGGAGTCCTTCAATGAGGGATATCTGGCGACAATTATTGTGGAGGCTGGTGGTGTAGCTCCTGTAGGAAATGCGATCGCCTTTATTGCTGAGACTGAAGCTGAAATCGAAGCGGCTAAGCAGAAAGCCGCTAACCTTGGCGGTGGAGCTGCTGCTCCGGCCGCCGCTACTGCTCCTGTGGTAGAATCGGCCATTCCCTTAGTGTTGGAAGAGGTGATTCCCTCTAAGAATGGTTCCAGCAATGGCGGTCGCCCGGTCATTTCGCCCCGCGCTCGCAAACTGGCAAAAGATTTGAAGGTTGATTTGGCCACCCTCAAGGGCAGCGGCCCCTACGGTCGGATCGTAGCTGAAGATGTCGAACGTGCAGCGGGTAAAGCGCCCTCTGCGGCTCCTGTCGCAACGGCTCCCGCTCCTGTGGCAGCTCCGGCCCCGGCTCCTACAGCCCGCCCTGCGGCCGCTCCGGCTCCGGCTCCCGTCCCTGCGACACCCGGTCAGATTGTGGCATTTACCACGCTGCAAGGAGCTGTAAACCGCAGCATGGTGGCAAGTCTGGATGTTCCTACCTTCCACGTCGGCTACACCATTACCACCGACGAGCTGGATAAGCTCTATAAGCAGATCAAGAGCAAAGGGGTGACGATGACGGCGTTGTTGGCGAAAGCGATCGCCGTAACCCTCCAAAAACACCCGCTACTGTATGCCAACTACACTGATCAGGGCATCCAGTACAACAGCAGCATTAACGTAGCCGTTGCAGTTGCCATGGATGACGGTGGGCTAATCACCCCCGTTCTACAGAACGCTGACCAAATGGACATTTACACCTTGTCTCGCACCTGGAAGGATCTGGTGGAACGGGCACGGGTGAAGCAACTGCAACCTGCTGAGTACAGCACTGGCAACTTCAGCATTTCGAACTTGGGAATGTTTGGAGTTGATCGCTTCGATGCAATTCTGCCTCCTGGTCAGGGTTCTATTTTGGCGATCGGAGCTTCCCGTCCTCAAGTGGTGGCAAACCGCGAAGGTATGCTGGGAGTTCGCACTCAGATGCAGGTCAACATTACCTGTGATCACCGCATTATTTACGGTGCCCATGCAGCAGCGTTCCTGCAAGACTTGGCGAAGCTAATTGAAACCAATGCCCAATCCTTAACCCTGTAAGGGCTTTTGGGAAGTCTATAAAAAGAGCGCGGTGTTTTTCACCGCGCTCTTTTTATTAGGATTTGGGACTTTTTAAAATAAACTTTCTGGTGCTGAGTCCATAACGTTCTATCTAGAGTAATCCGGTTTGATTTTTGAAAGAGGTGGGAGAGAATACGAAGACCGCTCGGAATCGGGGTGCCTAATGACGCATATCTCTGCTCAGGCTGCTGTAGAAGAGTTGCAAGGGTTTATTGCGAGCAATCCAGATGCCCGTGAAATGCGAAAAGCCTTAGCGCTGAAACTGATGTACCAGAACTGAAATCGGTGAATTGGAGCAGCACCTGACCGAGTACTATGATGTGGTCTATGAATCTAAGTAAAGCTACTACGATCTGTTTGAGGCCGCCGGGATGAGTTGGAAGAAAACTCCCAAAGGTAACTCGAAAGAAAATTCTCAAATAGCCGCAGCAACAAAGACGAAATTGGGTGGTTGCTGGCAAGCTACCGGAAGGAAATCGAGCGGAGCACTCTAGGCGGTGCTTTAAAGCGGTTTCGAAGCCTTATTGGCTCGTACGAGCCAATAAGGCTTCGAAACCGTTTCAGAACATTTCTGCAACGAAGTGTTACATTGCTTTTTCGTATACTAGCCACATGCGAGGTGAGCAATTGCATGGAACGACAGAATTTTTCCACGGGTACCCCGTGGGAATCTTTAGCTGGGTATTCCCGTGCTGTACGGGTTGGGCCATTTGTCTATGTGTCAGGAACAACGGCCAGTGATGCCAGTGGACAAATACAGCATCCGGGCGACCTCTATGGGCAAGCTATCTATATTTATCAAAAGATTGAGGGTGCTTTAAAGGCGGTGGGTGCGAGTCTACAAGATGTTGTACGAACTCGCGTTTATGTCACCAACATGGATGAATGGCAGCAGGCCACCCGTGCCCACCATGAAGTTTTTCAGGATATCCGTCCGGCCAATACCCTTGTTGAGGTCAGTCGCCTGGCTACACCCGATATGTTGGTCGAGATCGAAGTAGATGCGTACATAATGCATGAGGCACAGGCATGAGTTACGACTGGATTGTAGTCGGTGCAGGACTGGTTGGCTCTGCTGTAGCCTATGAGTTGGCAAAGGTCGGGTTTTCAGTCTTGCTGCTGGACCAGTCGCCCGATCCTTCAAACGCGACTCGATACAGTTATGGCGGTATTGCCTTTTGGGCTGGAGATAGTGACTTGACTCGGCAACTTTGCCAGGAAAGTGAGGCCATTCATCCCCAACTCTCCGAGGAATTGGGTTATGACACCCAGTTTCGTGAAATGGACATGTTGCTAGTGATCGACCGCGATCGCGATCCCACTGCCATTGCTGCTTCCTACCAGCACTACCGCATCCAACCTCAACTGCTTGACCCGTCTATGGCGGTGAAGATGGAACCTTTGCTAGAGCCAAAGGCGATCGCAGCTGCCCTTCACATTCGCCACGGGCACGTTGATCCAGAGTCCCTGACTCGGGCGTACCAGCATGGTTTGAGGCAAGCCGGGGGACGGGTAGAAATTGCGTCTGTTGAAAGATTTGTGCAGACGGGCGAACGGATCGAAGGGGTTGTGACGTCGCAGGAAATCTATAGCGGCCAGGTCATAGTTAGCGCCGGGGGATTGAGCCGAAGGCTGCTGTACCAGATGGGCATTTCCACACGTCTCTATTACACCCAAGCCGAGATTCTGGAGACGCCGCCTCTAGAGACTGTGTCTCTGCAAACCATTGTGATGTCTGCGGAGCTGCAACGAATGCCCATGGAAGCGAAGGCTACTCGCCCCGAGTATGAGTCCCTCTGGGATGAACCGGGTCACGAACCTGTGCCTCCTATCCTGGATGTCGGTGCGATTCAATTTCAAGACGGACGCATCCGGATTGGGCAGCTTAGTCGGGTGCTGACGGACCCAGATGCTCTGGTGAATGCAAGTGCAAGTGAAGAACAACTGCGCGATCGCATTGGTCAAGTTCTCCCCTGCTTGAAATCGGTTCCGGCCGCCTGGGGAAGCTGTTTGGTGGGGTTTAGTGGCGATCGCCTGCCTCTGATAGGGGCCCTTCCTGGTGTCAGTGGTCTGTATCTCTGCTCAGGTTTTAATGGGCCTTTTTTACTGGCTCCTCCGCTGGCTCGCCGGTTTGCCAAATCCCAAAAAGGGGAAGCTGACCCAATTTTGGCGCAGTTATCTCCCGCCCGGTTTTCCTAGTACGTGACGGCTTAAGTTCATGGGTTGATTTCTGCCACTTATTGCTAAACCTCAGTTTGGGATAAGGTGAAGTGCTCATTTTGGTGTGCGCAAAGCGCACACCAAAATGAGCGTTTTTGAGTGCCGCGCAACGCGCGGCACTCAAAAACGCCCTTAACCCGAACTCAGGTTACTAAAGTCTGCTTTAAAGGTCATTTTTCCGTGTGTGGAGCGCATGACAGAAGACCTTTAAAGCCAGCTTTAAAACACGTTCTAGGATCTCGTACGGAATAAAACCTGGATTTTTTGTGGGAGATGCGGCTAAAGCGCACCTTCCACAAAAATCCAGGTTTTATTCTATTTGTATTCGTGAGGATAAATGTTTGATCAATCGTTTTTAAGGGGAAACCACGGGAGCTGCAATGACCCCTTCTGCTTCCAGAACAGCGGCAGCTCGTAGAGCTAGCGCTTCATGGTAGGGGGCCGCAATGATCTGCACGCCAATGGGTAAGCCGGTTTGTTGTACCGGTACGACAAGAATGGGCAGGCCAATGAAGGAAAGGGGCTGAGTATAAAGCCCCAGGTTGGGACGCAGAGGCACTTCTTCGCCGTCCAACATCAGGGTCTTTTGCCCAATTAAAGGTGCGGGGCAAGGAGTGGCAGGAGCCAGAATGAGATCAACAGTCTGAAACAACTCACGGACACGATCGCGGTACCAGCGGCGAAACCGTTGTGCCTGGATGTACCAGGCGGCCGGCATGAGAGCGCCTGAGAGAAAGCGATCGCGCGTTCCAGGGTCAAAATCCATTGGGCGAGTTTTTAGCCGTTGCAGATGCAGCGCACTCCCTTCACAGGTAGTAATGACATAAGCGGCAGCTCTGGCTCGCTTTGCCTCGGGGATGACAACGGTTTGATCAGCTCCCAGGGCTTTGGCAACTTTGGCAACGGCATCCAGTGCTTCCGGGTGAGCACCCTGGGCGAAGTAGTCTGTAGCGATCGCCACCCGCAGACCTTCCAAGCCTTTCGCTAACTGCGGCAGAGTTGGTTCAGGGGCCCGGGTCGAGCAGATGGGATCTCTTGGGTCAGGGCCATGTAAGACATCAAAGCTGGTAGCGATATCTTGCACGGAACGGGCAAAAGGGCCAATGTGGTCGAGGCTGGCAACAAACGGGTAGGCTCCGGCTCGAGAAACCCTGCCATAGGTCGGTTTCAATCCAAAGATGCCGCAGAGGGATGCGGGTACCCGAATCGAACCATTGGTATCTGAGCCGAGGGATAGCGGCACCAATCCTCCTGCGACAGCGGCAGCAGATCCGCCAGAGGAACCTCCAGCCACTCGGGCCAGGTCATGGGGATTATGGGTGGGGCCGTAATGGCTGTTTTCAGTGGTGAAGCCATAGGCATACTCATCCATACGCAGGGTGCCCACGAGGATTGCGCCGGCTTGCTTGAGCGCTGCGACCGTCGTAGCATCCTGAATGGCAGGTAGATTCTCCCGGTTAATTTTGGACCCGGCAAGGGTGACAACCCCGGCGACATCCAGCAAATCCTTGACGGCAAAGGGGACACCAGCCAGAGGACCAGGATCTTGACCGGCGGCGATCGCTCCATCCACCGTCTCTGCCTCTGCCATTGCCTGCTCGGTCAGCACGTCTGTAAATGCATTGAGCGACACGTTACCTGCCTCAATCCGTGCCAGGGTTTGCTGCGTGACCTCTTTAGCACTAACCTCACCCGAGCGCACCGCTGTTGCAATGGCGATCGCATCTACTTTCCCCCAATCCATCCCACTACCTCTCCAGCTAAGGAACACAAACTCTCGTAAACGTGTGAGCGTCAGGATAACCCTCTTACACAGAAGACACGGGCCTAAATTTTGCTGAGTTAAGGCTGAGCAAAATTCATGAATCAACGATTACGGCTCAAAAGTTGGGCCTGCCTCCAGGTCGTCGGGTAAGGGAAACTCCATAACGAGGCGGGCGATCGCCGACGTTCGCATCATGTTGTCTACTACGCCTTCCAGACATTCGGGGGAAATGGGTAGCCCAATCAGGGCTGCTACCTGTTCTACATAGGTCTCAACGGCGTCCCGGTTTGATGATGTCTCTGTCATAGCCCCTCCTATGTTGAATCTTTCCGATTGTGCCGCTGTTGGGTACCGCAGATTGTAGTCCGTGAGACGTCTTTGTATGGGTGCGGAGGGCGCGATCGCACTAGCTGGTAGGAACTCTAAAAGCTACACCAGTTCAGTTAAAAGTGCATTGAGGGTGCTTTACTCACCATCAACGCACTTCTTACCCTATAAGGTACGAGAGGGGGATGTAGGACTTCGTCCTGCATCCCCCTCTCGTACCTTATAGGAGCGGAAAATGCTGTAGAAGCAGTACAAATCCTTTGTCCTGACGGGTGTGTGCCTTGTAAGCTGCTATCCGCAAGACTGGAGGTTAATAGTACAATCTGGAGCATGGTCTGGTCTGGAGTCCGATGGAAATTTCTCTACTCATTGGCAGTCTCATTTTGCTGGTTATCGTCGGGTTCCATGCCTGGTTCTCGTACCGCATTCTGCAAGAGGTTCGCCATGAGAATAGCCTGTACCGGGGGGCGATCGAGCGTCAGCTACGATTAGCGTCGTTGCCCCATGTTTACTGTGACATCCAGCCCCTGGCCGATGGTGCCGGAATGCATCTGGGCATCTACAACATCGGCAATACCCCGGCCTATGACGTGCACATAGACATCATTGGTGCTTATGCCGTCGAGGGCATGGATATTCCCACCTTTATGCGAACGTTTGTGCAACCTCGTTTTCGCAAATATCCGCTGCAACCCGATAAGGTGGGTTACTACGGCGTTCGCAACAGCGCTCGTTATCCGCTTCTGGCCTATCAAAAACGTCTGGAACTTCCCCTCAAAATTCCTGCTACCCCAGTGGATGTCTATGCTCTTTTGCAATACCGCGAGGTCACAGGAGTGAACTATCACCAGGTGTATTGCTTTTCAGAGGTCAATGAGCAGGGCAATTACCGGGCTAATCTAGCCGAGCCGAGTCGTGCCGAGATTATCGAGCGCTTACATTTTTACGATACGGACGACGCTAAGATCTCCAGCCAGGAAAAGGCACTTCCCTTTGCGCTAAAGGCGTTTATCGATCTGTGGAATCACTCCATGTCAGTGCGCTTTACCCTGCTGGAACCGGAGGGCGCAGCCCCTGTCCCCTCCGTTCAGGAGATTTAGCATCCCTACCGAAACCTCGCTATGATCGAGGCAGTGGTTTACATAATGTAATATTGCGATCGCCATGACTCTCACCCACACCGCTTCCGTTGAGACAAAAACCTGGCAATGGCAGGGGTTTCCAATTCGCTATCAGCAATCTGGAACAACAGGGCCAGCGGTGGTATTGATTCATGGGTTTGGAGCTTCCAGTGATCACTGGCGAAAAAACTTACCGGTTCTCGGGGAAACCTGCCGAGTGTTCGCACTGGACTTACTCGGGTTTGGCTTCTCGGCAAAGCCCGAGCCTGGAAATCCATTGGCTTACAGTTTTGAAACCTGGGGCCAGCAAATTTTGGACTTCTGCCAGGAGATTGTCGGCGAACCCGTGTTTCTGGTAGGTAACTCCATTGGTTGTGTGGCAGCGGCTCAGGCAGCGGTGATGAATCCGTTGTTTGTGCGGGGGGTAGCGATGTTGGACTGCTCCCTACGGTTGCTGCACGATCGCAAACGTCTAGCTCTGCCCTGGTATCGTCGGATGTCAGCGCCGGTTCTGCAATCAATTTTAAGCAATCGCGCGCTTGGTCATCTCTTTTTTTCGCAGCTGGCGAATCGGCGCACCATTCGTAAAATTTTGCTGCAAGCCTACGGGCGGAAAGACGCTGTGACCGATGAACTGGTGGATTTTCTCCTCAAACCTGCCTTTGAGCCGGGAGCGGCTGACGTCTTTTTAGCCTTTATTAAATACTCTGAGGGGCCTTTAGCAGAAGATTTGCTCCCAGAGATGACCTGCCCGGTGCTGATGTTGTGGGGAACAGTCGATCCCTGGGAACCGATTGAGTTGGGGCGTGTTCTGGCAGAGTTTCCTGCGGTCGAAGAATTCGTGCCTCTGGAAGGAGTGGGCCATTGCCCCCAAGACGAAGCACCTGAGCTCGTAAATCCACTGCTACAAAACTGGATTGCACGGCATACCTGAGCTTGTCTCAGTTCCTTGGTTTGCCTAGGGTTTGGAGTACAGGGTGCGTCGCAACTTATACCCCAAACCATCGGTTGATTTTGCCGTGCAGGACCGGGTAAGAGAAGGCCTACTCGTAAACTGGAAGCATCACTGAGAATGTGCTGCCTTCACCCGATTTACTCCGGACAGAAATTGAGCCGCCACAGCGCAGCAATAGCTGCTGCACAATAGACAACCCGAGACCAGCCCCGCTCGTGTCATCCCCTTGCCCATGACGTACCCGATAGAAGCGATCGAAAATTTTGGGAATATCAGACTGGGCAATGCCAGCGCCTGTATCGCGCACATCAATTTGAACAAATTCACCCTGCTGTTTTGCCTTCACCCAAACCTGCCCGCCCTGCGGCGTGAACTTAATCCCGTTGTGTAACAGGTTGATCACGATTTGCCGTAACCAGGGGGTGGTGCAAGTCACCGTGGGCAGATCTTCTGGGACGGTGTAGGCCAGCATAATGCCCTTTTCCTGAGCCAGAGGCTGGTAGGTGCTGACAATTCCTGGAACGACATCAGACAAGCGGATGGGTTGGGTGGCGGTGTGGTCATCCACGTTTTCCAGTTGCAGCAGATCGAGCACGCTGGTGATCAGTGAACCCTGGCGATCGCACTCCTGGGTCAGCATATCCATGTACCGCTGTCGTTGGGGCGGCTTCAGAGTCGGCGATCCGAGCAGCGTCAGTGCCGTTTTCATACTGGAAAGGGGCGTACGAAGCTCCTGCCCGACGTTCTTCAGGAACTCGTCTTTCAAGCGAATCGCGTTCTGTAACTCTTCATTTTCGAGTTGTAAAGTCGATGCCGACTCAGCCTGCCGACGATAGCCCGCCGTACGATGCCACATTTCTTCTTGGCGCTGGATCTGGCGCACCATTAGGTGGCTCAGGATAGCCGGGTCGAGATGAACCTTGTTCGCTGGAGCGGTTACCTGAGACCAGTTCAGCAGCAAAGAGGTGAGTTCTTCCTGTTGTTGATTGTGGGGCACGCTAGAGGCGATCGCCAGATGAATCCCTGTCAGTACCTTCTGAATCGTGGCCGAGTCAAAGGAGCAAAGGGTTAACAGTAAATGCTTCCGCTCCTCCTCGTCCGCTAGCGGTGATTCTAGAGAGGTGTCGGCTGGAATATCTTCGGTTGCTACCGAGCGCTCCTGACTGCGAATGGTGCGGGGGCGGTGGGCCAGCACCAGCACCGAAAACTCCTCCGAGAGGATAAGGACAAAATATTCGCGCCGAAGCTGAATTTCTGACTGAATGGGTAAAAAGACGCTGTTGGCTGTATCGGGTTGTGCTGCTGCGATGACGCCCTGGTCATCAATCAGCGCATCCGTTTCAGCACTCATCAGCTGCAACTCAATACTGGAGCAAGAGTCCATGTCAGAGCCAAGCTCGGCAGCGAGCATCCCCATCTGCGCGGCTAGAGAGGACTGTTTGGGCGGCTCGCTCCGGTGACTGCTAAAGGCATAAATGGTGTGCGGAGCCACAGCCGAACGCCGAAATCGCTCAACTTCTGCTTGCCATACGTCTCCTCGGGGCAGCTTCATCCACACCGTCGCTGGAATCTGCTTTTCTAGCAATAGGTCGATCAGCAAACTGATAAGCGACTTGAAGGTGGTGGGGCTAAGTTGCAGAGGATGAGGGGGCTGCTCCGAGCTAAGCGCTAGTTCGTAGAGGGAGACATCTTGCAAAGAGGACGATTTCATGAAGAAGTGACTCTCAAATAATGCAAAAAGAACCTGAAACGGAACAGGGCACTTTATCCATAAATCTAGAGAATTAATCGCCTTTCCGGGCGGTTCTTAACCCTTCTTAGACTTTGCTTAAAAAGTGTTGCAGACGACATGTTGCTGTTTGGGAGTTCATCTACCAAAACAATTTTCAAGCAACTTTTTAAATTCTGCTTGAAAACAATAGGATATGCCTGAAATTTCCCTAATGTTTATCCAACCAGGTCAATTTGCAGTGCTTAATTGTCGTTTTGGTTAAGAACGGCCGTTGAAATGACTTTGTTAGGCCATGCTCAGGCCGAAGGTATCGCTGTTGGTAGCTAACCCAGCTACTGATCACCGTAAAAACTGGGAGGATGAGCCCCCGGCCAGGGGCCAGGTGGGGTCTCTGGGAAGTCGCGACTATAGTGTTCTTCCCGATAAACCTTGAGACCACGAGCCTGGTAATTCTTAAGAGCGGTGGGGCCATCTAAAGAACACGTGTGAACCCATACCCGGTTGGCCCCAATATCCCAGGCTTGCTGAATACCTGTACTCAACAGGTGCCCACCAATTCCCTGCCCGATGAATTGGTGAATGAGCCCAAAGTAAGCAATTTTTACGCTCTCGTCGGGTTGGGTTTCGAGCTCAATATAACCGGCTGGAGTTCCAGCGTAGTAAGCGACCCAGGTTTGCAGGTCCAGACGATTGACGTAAGCCCACCACTGCTTGTAGGTCCAGGGAATGCGATCGCACCAATACCAATGCCCCCCCACACTTGTGTAGAGAAACCGATTGAGCTCAGGGCAAGGGACTTCGGCCTGCAACACGGTCAAGCTAGGGTCATCAGAGTATTTGGGCCGGAATTCCGACCGATCGCGCATTTCCAGATACCAGGTGGTGACATCAAGCAGCATAGATCTTATAGGGCTAGGGCTGCGCTGGGGGAAAATGAGCGCTGAAGTGTGGTTTGAGCGATTAAGTGGCCGCTCTTGAAGACGGTGCGATCGGCTGGGGTGAGGGCGATCGCCTCTGATACAGAGGATGCTCCCAACAATACCAGATCTGCCGGGCACCCTTCCTGCAAATTATGGACCAGACCTATCGCCCGGGCGGCTTGAGTTGTGGCCATTTCCAGGCACAACCGATGTTGCTCGATGGTGCCTAACTGGAGTACCTCCGCCAACAGCAATGCCACCTTCAGCACATCGCCGTCTCCAAAAGGGGTAAATAGATTCTGAGTGTTATTCACTGCGACGCCCACATTGACGCCAAGTTCCGCCAGACGATGAATAGGGGCTACTCCCCGCCGGACATTGTGAGTGTCCTTTCGGGCCATGATGTAAATGTCAGAGGCTGGCAAAGCCAGAATTGAAATATTGGTATCCCTGAGGGCTAGACCGATGTCTGTCAACTCGTTGGGGGTCAGTGCTGCCAACTTGGTCATGTGGCCCAAGCATACACGCCCCTGCCAACCTCGCCGTTGAGTTTCCTCGATCACGAAGGGCACCAGCATGGGAGCGTCATCATCCAGAAAATCTAGATGAAAGTCGACATCGCAATCAAACTCCTGAGCAATGTCGAAAATAATTTGTACGTTGCGGTGAGGGTCGGGGTCCACATAGGGGGCTGAGCCAATGACATCACCACCCATATGCATGGCCTGACGCAGTAAATCAGCTTCGCCTTCAACATTTGTGATGCCCTCTTGGGCAAAAACTGCCAATTGCAGAGTGATACCCCAGGCATATTGCTGCCGCAGAGGCAGCATTGCCTCCAGCGATCGCAATCCCAAAGTTGGGTCAACTTCCACATGGCTGCGGATGGCTGTGATCCCGTGGGCGATCGCCCGTTCCAGGACTCTCCGGCCCCGTTCCTGCATATCCTCAATGGTAAAACTCTGCTTTAATCGCAGGGTCTCGCGCATGGCTTCGGCAAACGTGCCTTCATAGGCAGGTGCGCGGTCATAAATGAGCGCTTTGTCTAAATGAAAGTGAGCGTCTACCAGAGCAGGAATTAGGAGACGGCCACTGGCTTCTAGCTCACGGGCAGCCTCTGTCTCAATGTGGGGGGCGATGGTGGAGATGCGATCGCCCATAATGCCAACATCCCAGAGCCCATCCCGCCCAGGCAACCCAGCCCCAGTAATCTTCCAATCCAGCACAGTTGATTTTGCCCTTAGTACGCTCAATCCATGTATATAGCTTTTCTCAAGGATTTGTATAGCGATGAGTTGATGCTTTAATTTCTGGACATGGGATGTGAAGGAAAGGGCGTTATCTTTTCACCACATCCCATCTGGACGTCTAGTGGTGTGCCAATGTTTAAGTGTGGGGTAACCCTACACTTATAGCGCTTGAAAAGTGCTTAAAATCTGTTTGTTTTTGTAAGAGCTGTGCAGCGCGCTGCTCTCATAAAAACAAACGTGGCTGATTCAAGCACAGAGCCCTGTAATTAGATTTAAGGAATTTTTGAGAGGTCGTAGCCCTCAAAAATTCTTTGACAGAGTGCTGGAACCCTACCCCTCAATTCATGCTCAGTCCATCAAGAATCGTGGGGGTGTGAGCCAGAACAGTTCACCCTGCCCAATCGGTGATCCAGTTTTCGGTAAGGTTATGCCGATGACCCCGGCTTTCTTCAACCGAATGTGATAGCGAATTTCGCCCCAAACAAGTTGCTCGGCCCAAGTGCTCAAGTTCGGTTCATGGCCTACTAAAGCCAAGCATTCGCTGCCGCTCTGTTTCCACGTTTCAAACCAGGGAAGCCAATCTTGAATATGGCCTTCTGGCGCAAGTAGGCGCGACTCTTCCAGGGTTTTTCCTAAACCCGCTGCTACAAAGATGTCGGCGGTTTGCCGGGCTCGTACGAGGGGGCTGGTCAAGATACTATCAAAGCGAATTCCAAAGGACTCCAGTCGATTAGCAATCTGCTTGGTTTTTCGCTGGCCTTCGTCGGTAAGGGGACGTTTTTCATCATCAGCATAGCTGCCATGTTCTCCAGCGAGGCCATGGCGAACGATGTAAAGGTCGATGGGCATGGGGTAGCTCCAGGCAGATTATGAGTGAGGAATTTTGATAGCAAGTTTTGCGGTGGCACAGGAGAGATCATCGTACCAATCCCATTCCATCACGACAAATTCCCTGGGTAGGAACTAGTAATTTTCATTTTGGCATCCAGCCCGAACACTCGCCCGAGGCGAGTGTTCGGGCTTCAAAGCCGAGAGTTTGTGACCCCAAGGCCTGAACTATCAGCTTTGAAGCTCACGGAGAATTGGTGCCGAATGACACGGTGACGCAAATGAGAGCGCAGGTATGCAGGATACTGGAGAAAAGGCTTGATCGCCTTCGATATCCCCTAATCGAAAAGACTGAATTGAGATGAGCCAGGCACTTCGCAACCAACAAACCGCCCAAGGAGCCCAACTGGGCACTGTAGCAGAGCAGGCTGTACCCCTCAGCTTTAGTAATGATGCGATCGCCCTCCAGGCTACTCAAACAGGGGTCGCACTGTACGATCGCACCCATTGGGGCCGCATTCGAGTGGGCGATCGCGATTACCTCCGCTTCCTCCATAACCAGACCACCAATGCCTTTGAGGGGCGGAAACCCGGTGAGGGTTGCGATACAGTTTTTGTCACTTCTACAGCCCGCACTATTGACCTGGCAACGGCTTACATTCTGGAAGATGGAGTGTTATTGCTGGTGTCACCCGGGCGATCGACCTCCCTTATCGCCTGGATGGATCGTTACATCTTTTTCGCAGACAAGGTAAGTCTGCAAGATGTGACCACTGAAACGGCTGCTTTCAGCGTGATTGGGCCGGAGAGTGAAACGCTGTTGCGGACATTGGAAGTGGAATCGCTGAGTAATCAGCCCTATGGCACCCATCAAGAGGTGTCGTTAAAGGGAATACCTGTGCGGGTCGCGGTGGGCAGTGGGGTGGCGATCGCCGGATATACCCTGATCACGCCTATAGACCATGCTGCGGATCTATGGGGCATCCTGGTCGATACTGGAGCAGTGCCTATGGGAGAAAACGCGTGGGAACAACTGCGGATTCAACAGGGCCGGCCTGTCCCTGACCACGAACTCACGGATGACTTTAACCCTCTAGAAGCCGGGCTTTGGTCTACCATTTCCCTCTCTAAAGGCTGCTATATCGGTCAGGAGACGATCGCCCGGCTTTATACCTATCGCGGTGTTAAACAACAGCTCTGGGGCATTCAATTAGAGGGTGCAGTTACACCTGGTAGCACCATCACAGCAGGCGCTGAAAAAGTCGGCGTTCTGACTAGCAGCATTGCTACGGATGCAGGCTATTGGGGCTTAGCCTACATTCGTACAAAGGCGTTGGAAGGTAATCTGCAACAGGTCCAGGTGGAAGGTGTCTCCGGGTATCTTGTCTCTCTACCTTTTGTGGACCATACCTACTTGTGATAGTCCCAAAGTCTTGAGGATCACAAATAAAACAACCTGTCATTCTTGTTGTGGGAGTGGTGACAAAATCACCACTCCCACAACAAGAATGACGAAGATGATCTTTTACGTTACCTTTCTAGTTTCCCTGTAATAGAAGAAAAGCTTAGGGTAGCTATAAGTTGGTTATCAAAGTTGGGTTCTTCAATATAGCGCTGTGCACGTTGATTAAGTACGGTGGTGTGGGGCACGAAGTGCCCCACACCACCGTTGCTGTACTTAACGCACTTGCACATTGCTATAGATTCATAAGCTTTCCAAAAGCTAGAAACAACATTTTCTATTCTTCGGTAGTTGACTCAATCAATTAGCATAAACCCCGAAAAACTGTTCCTACGGCTGTGCGGTGGGAACAGTTTTTCGAGGTTTATGTTAATTAATCTGAGAAGCGGTTTGAAAACCCCCGGGAAAAGACCATTTTGGTGTGTGCTCTGCGTACGCCAAAACGGGCACTCGGGCCTATCCTGAACTGAGGTTGATTACCATTACTGACCGATTTTGGTTTTGGAGGCTTATTTGAAACAATTACTTTTTGATCCTCAGGGTAAAAACTAACCGTTTGAGTACCTACTTTATACAGCCTCTGAATATCGGTGGAGTAAGGCATCTTTTTACTCCATCTCTGGGAATACTTAATTCAAGGTTACCTAAGTTAATTGTAGAAATGATTCTGTACCTTGAAAGGATAGACAGGCGTTAGACAAAATTGCCTTGTCAGCAAAAAATTGGGTGTGTCTCAAGCGTGTAAATAAAGATCAACAATTGTAAAGTTTGTTGTAAATGCTTCTACAAAGTTCAGTTTGTTTATCGTTTTCAAGGCGGGTTCCTACGGACTATTGTCCTACTTAGGAGCTGGCTGAAATTCAAATTTTCTTCAAAGTTATCTTCTAGTCTCTTATTACATTTGTTGTGAGAAAACTACCTTGGCTCACACCCCTTCCCCCCATGAACACCTGCTCCATAATATTGCGAGCCGGATTCGCCAATCTTTAGAATTGCCTGAAATTTTAAGAACTGCTTCTCAAGAAATCCGGCAATTTCTAAACATTGATCGTGTCAAAATTTATCGCTTCGATGCAGATGGCTCAGGGCAGGTTGTTGCCGAAGCGCTCTGCCCTGATCGGCTGCCTTCTCTCCTCCATCTACACTTTCCCGCCGAGGATATTCCACCTCAGGCCCGCCAGCTCTTTGTACAGGCTCAGCAACGGGTTATTACGGATGTGGCCGCTCAGCGCCGGTTAACTTACAGTTTTGATCCAACCCACCCGGAAGGCCGAGCCCAAGAAAAAGACGTACGCTACAGCCCGGTTGATCCATGCCACCTGGAATACTTGCAGGCGATGGGGGTCAAGGCTTCTGTTATTCTGCCTATCTTGCATCAGCAGCGATTATGGGGGTTGCTGGCGATTCATCATAGTGAACCCCGTCATTTTGCGGAGCCCGACTTACAGGTGGTGCAGTTACTGGTCGATCAAATTTCAATTGCGATCGCCCAGGCTGAGTTGCTGGCTCAAGCCCGTCATCAAGCCTTTCAGGAAAGCACCCTGAATAAAATCAGTGGGTTACTTCACTGCCCACTATCGCCGGAAGAAGCCCGCCAGTGTGTGTTAGAGGCTGCGGTCAATGCGTTAGGTGGTTCCGGAGGACGGCTCTACATTATTCCTGAGTCTTCAGAGTCTCGGGGGCAAGTGTATCTGCATGGGGAACAACCTCATATCGCGCGGTTAGAGGAGGAGCCCCAGTGGCAGAGTTTAATGCACTATTCCAGCAGCTCCCTGACACGCATGAGCCTGGTGGAGGCGATCGCCTCCTGGCAGACCAGTCAGTCGCCCTTGATACAGGGGAGCGACCTGGAGCCTCTGTCCGTGCAGAAATTTCGGTCCGTTTCCCTGGCAGAACTGCAGCGAAGCCCTCAACTCAAGACCCTGGCTCAGGGGTTTGCTGCCTCTAAAATTCGTTCCTTATTGATGGTGCCGCTGGAATTTCAGGGGCAGTTCATGGGATATTTCACAATCTTCCGTAACGGTTACGACCAGGAGATTTTGTGGGCCGGTAAGCGTTATCCTAACGAGCGACATCAAAGACCCTGTGCATCCTTTGATGCTTGGCTGGAGGTGCGCCGTGACCAAGCGCCTGAGTGGACCTTGGAAGAACGTCGCCTAGCTCAGGCCATTGGGACGCACTTATATATGGCCGTGATGCAGCGGCGAGTGGAGAGCCTGATGCGCTATCAAGCCTCCCATGATTCCCTGACGGAGTTGCCCAATCGGCTCATGTTTGGGGAGCGGCTGGCGCTGGCCTTGGCGGATGCCCAGTACCGGGATGAAATGCTTGGGGTTGCCTTTTTAGATCTCGATCGCTTTAAGACGATCAATGACACTCTCGGCCATGCGACGGGAGATGAGCTGCTGAAGCTGGTGGCTCAACGACTACGGCGAGGGCTGCGAAGTTGTGATGCGATCGCCCGTTGGGGTGGCGACGAGTTCACCTTGATGTTGCCCCATCTAACCTCCGCGGAGGATATCAGCAAGCTGGCCCAGCAGGTTCTAGACAATCTGGTAGATCCCTTCTCTCTGGATGGTCAGGAGTTTTATGTCACCGCTAGCCTGGGGATTGCTCTGGCTCCCTATGATGGTCAGGATGTGGAAACCCTACTGAAGCACGCTGACATGGCGATGTACCAGGCCAAACAGCAGGGCAAAAATAACTTCCAACTGTATTACGAGAAAATTCACAAACGTACCCTAGAGCACCTGACGCTGGAGAGCGATCTGCACAAAGCGTTGAGCCGCAATGAATTTTTGCTGTTCTATCAACCCCAAATTCAGCTTCAAACCTGTACTGTGGGTGGTTTAGAAGCACTGCTGCGCTGGAATCATCCAAAGTTAGGGTTTGTGCCTCCCTCACAATTTATTCCCCTGGCAGAAGAAACGGGGCTGATTAACCCGATTGGCGATTGGGTGCTGCACGAAGCCTGCCGACAACATCAGGTATGGCGATCGCTCGGCCTCCCGCCTATTCGCATCGCAGTCAACCTGTCAGCGAAACAATTCCAGCAGGCCAATCTGGTCAACAAAATCCTGACGATTTTAGAGGAAACGGGTATGGAGCCGCGTTATCTCGAAATTGAAATTACTGAAAGTGCTGCTATGCGGGATGTGCAATTTACCATTGCTACACTGCAACTGCTTCAGGAATTAGGTATTCAAATTGCTCTAGATGACTTCGGTACGGGTTATTCTTCGCTCAACGCCATTAAGCATTTCCCGTTGAATACGCTGAAGATCGATCAGAGCTTTGTGCGGGAGGCCTGTCATGACTCCAGTGATGCGGCGATCGCCCGCACCATTGCCGCTCTTGCTAAAGGGCTCAAGCTCAAAACTGTGGCCGAAGGCGTCGAAACCCAGCAACAACTTAATTTCCTACACGCGATCGGTTGCGATGGGGCCCAAGGGTTCCTGTTTGGAAAACCTAATCCCGCCGATCGCATCCCTGATGTGCTGGGGCTTCATTCATCTTTCTGCCTGAGCCTGGGTAATTCGAAGGAGGTGCATAGCACCCCACTAGAAGCACAACAACTGAACCCTTGATGAAACCAGGTTTTGTAAAAGCAATAGGTTACTCCCGCCGCTTTTGCAAAACCTATGAACCGAATTGCGATCGCAGTTCCGTGAAACGCTTTCAATCCAAAGGTTTTTGCCTATAACCTACCGCGATAAAAAGTTCAGGACTTCGCCCTTATAGCAATGTGCAAGTGCGTTAAGTACAGCAACGGTGATGTGGGGCACTTCGTGCCCCACATCACCGTACTTAACCAACGTGCACAGCGCTATATGTTGTGTGGGGTGTGCGAAGCACACCCCACACAACATAAGGGCTCTAAATTTTGAAAAGCTACGCAAGCCAGCTTTTCAAAGCTAAACTTTCTGGTTCTGAGTGCGTAGCGCTATACACGGGCTAATTCTCGGTAAGCTGCTGTCGAGCTTGTTTGGTTAGCTCTAAAATTTCCTGCAACGTGGGTGGAGGGGTGAGAGAATTCATGCGCAGCCACAGCAGGTATTCGATGTTGCCAGCGGGGCCGAGCAACGGTGACCAGGTAAGGCCACAGTAACCCCAGCCCAGGTTAATAGCAGATTGGAGAACCTGGGCGATCGCCTCGGCCTGATCTTTCGCCTCCCGTACAACACCCTTTTTGCCGACCTTCTCTCGCCCTACCTCAAACTGGGGTTTGACCAGCAACACCACTTCGCGAGGTGCCTGGAGCAGGCCCCAGAGGGCAGGCATTACCTTGGTTAGCGAGATAAATGACACATCAGCAACGCCCAAATCGGGGAGGGGAGCGTCGCCGTACAGATCTTCGGCGGTGAGGTGGCGCAGGTTGGTGCGCTCCCGTAAGATGACGCGGGGGTCTTGGCGCAGGCTCCAGGCAACCTGGCCGTAGCCGACATCTACCCCATAGATTTGGGCAGCACCATTTTGTAGGAGGCAGTCAGTAAAGCCGCCCGTGGAGATTCCAGCATCCAGAGCAATGCGTTCGGCTACAGCAATGTCAAAAGCTTCGAGAGCTCGGGCGAGTTTTTCGCCACCTCGGGAGACGTAGGGCGATCGCTGCTTGACCGTAATATTGGCTGCTAAATCAATTTCAGTGCCGGGTTTATCGATCACCTGCTGGTTGACCTGCACTTCGCCCGCCCGGATCAGGCGTTGGGCCTGTTGTCGGGAATCGGCGAGCGATCGCTCTACCATCAGCATATCGAGGCGTTGTCGCGGCACAGGCAATCCATGGGTAAATAGGGCAGATTCGGGTGTGTTTTAGAACTGGCTAGAAAGGTTGATTTTTGGGTGCATGAGGCGCACAAAAAAATAACTTTTAAAACAGACCCTAAGGGATGTGTTGGCATATCCATCCCACAGGTATTTTAGAACCCTCTCTGGTGAGTTAGATTAGGAGTTCAGACTTATTGCTGCTCATGGGAGGTCCGCGTGTCCTTTTCCTCTGACGATTTTGCCAAAGCCCTGGAACAACAGCTCTACGACTTCAGCAAAGGGCAAGTCGTGCGGGGGCGGCCCTTTAGCTACGAGTCCGACGGGGTGTATGTCGATATTGGTGGTAAATCTGCGGCGTTTTTGCCCGCTAGTGAAGCCGGATTGCGGCAGACGACCGATCTGTCTCAGCTAGTTCCCCTCAACGAAGAACGAGAGTTTCTGATTGTCCGCGATCAGGATGCTGATGGTCAGGTGACTCTGTCAATCCGCCAACTAGAGCTACGGAGCCTGTGGAAGCGCCTGGCAGAGATGCAAGACACCAAGGAAACCATTTCGGTGCGGGTCAGTGGTGTTAACAAGGGCGGGGTGACGGTCGATGCAGATGGATTGCGGGGCTTTATCCCGCGATCGCACCTGGTCGAGCGCGAAAACCCCGAAGCTCTGATTGGTCGAGCGATGACAGTTAGCGTTCTGGAAGCTAATTCCAGTACTCGTAAGCTGGTGCTGTCGCAACGAAATGCGTCTCAGGCCGCTAGCTTTGGCCGCTTGCACGAAGGCCAGCTCATTTCTGGCAAGATTTCGGGAATTCGGCCTTTTGGGGTGTTTGTTGATTTTGATGGCAGTTCGGGGCTGCTCCACGTCAACCAGATCAGCAAAAATTATGTGAGTTCGGTGGAGACGGTATTCAAAGCTGGACAGCCGATTAAAGCGATCATTTTGGAAATCGACGATATCAAGCGGCGCATTTCCCTGTCGACGAAGCAGCTAGAGAGCTATCCCGGCGAAATGCTGGATAACTTTGATGCGTTGATGGCAGAAGCAGAATCCCGGATGGAGAAGCTGAATCAATCGAAACCCAGCGCTCCCGCCGAGGTTGCAGAACCAGCAGATGAGGCTGAGGCCGAATAGGGTTGCAGATACGACGGATGAATTGCCAGGGTTAGTGACTGGATGCGAGACACCCGGGGTTTTTAGAAACCTCGGGTGTCTGAGCTTTTGCTATCCAAGAAGCGCAGGTGTCTATTGGCTTGAGTTGTCTTACGATCGCCGTTTATGAGGGGCGATCGCTCCCCTGATACCGATCGCGCAACCATTGCAGTCGGCGTTCAATGCGTGGTAGCCGCTCAGGGTTGGGATGTTCGCGGTACAAAATAATTGACCAAACCAGAGCCACCAAGGTGCGGGCTTCAATGCAGAGATCGAGAGCCTCTGGGTCAAAAGAACCATAGCCTTGAAGGGCGGCTTCAGCTTTGTCCTGATCGACGCCGAAGACGTGAGGCGCGGCAACCAGGGAGGCTAAATCCCATTCAATTGGGCCGATGAAGGCATCTTCCCAATCCGTCCACAAAACTCCATCTGACGTGTTCAGGACATTGCCTGAATGCGGGTCACCATGAAGGGGTTGCATGGACAAGTTTTGCAGACGAGGTTCTAGAGATTGGCTCACCTCCACAAGGAGAGCGGCATCGGCTTCAGCAAACGTTGATTCTGCAATTAGTCTGGTTAAAATTTCGTGGCCTTCTCGGATGAGAGCGAGGTAGGGTAGTTCTCCTGGGAAGTGCTTCAGAGCGGTATGGCATTGCCGTAAAGCCTGCCCTGCTTGGGTGGGGTCAAACGGTTCGGGTAAAACCTGCACAAATTTCCAAAAGCTGAGGATAAAGCCATCGTGATAGTGTGGCCCGGGCTTGAGGAGGGTAGTGGGAGGAATGATAGGAGCCTCGTGGGTCATTAGATGTTGGGCGATCGCCACTTCACGGGTGAACCACGCATCACCCTGACGAATGGTGCTCGTGGAGCCCATTACCCGGGCAACGACTGGTGTTGGGGAGAGGTGGGCGATGATGTTGCTCTGGTTTTGCAGGGTGATTGCCCGCTCGAATTGCAACCCCTGGTTACGGGCGATCGCGCTAGCTGCATCCAATGCCCTTTGCAATCGCGCATTCTGGCTCATGCGGTGTTTACCCTTCGTGCGTTACCTCACCAATTTTGGCAGAACGGATGAGGACGTAGTTTTGTTGACATCATGGGAGAGTAAGAGGACATCTTGCACCCTCCAGTAAAGATAGGAAAACGGGTTAGCCCTGAAAGCTTTATGGCAGTGGCATTGCATGCAATGTCATTGCCATAAAGCTTTCAGGGCTAAAAACTGTGCCAACGCATAATGCAGACTCGTAGACCCAAATAGGGGCTTAGGTTCGTTTCGATAGTGATCCCAGTGCAAATTGTATCTGTCCGAATTGCAATTGTATTTGAATACAAGTAAGATGCATTGTTAACGCTGGAAAACTTCACGGACTAGGCGATGGGTGATGTCTCCACCCTCGCCCTCCTTCCTGCTTTTGCGGCCTATGGGTCCACAAATTTTTTAGCAAAGGTGTCAGAATCTCACCTCTGCTCGCATTCATCCCCTAACAAGTCCAAGCAAACTCACTCTATGAATATCCGTTGGAAGCGCTGGATTTCTCAGCTCACGGCTTTTTTTGTGTCTGTCGTTGTGGCGATCGCCCTCATCCCTGCGCTAGCGACATCGGGTCAAGCCGCAACTACTCTGGAGTACGTCAGCCCGCAGTGGCTCTCAGAGCATGCAAACGATCCGCAGCTGAGAATTCTGGACGTGCGCATGAATCCGTTGGACTACATTCAAGGCCATGTTCCGAATGCTGTTCACATTGCAGACAATACTTTCCGTGGTCCTAATGGTCGTCTGCCTATTCAGTACTGGGAGCAACAAAAGCTGCAATCCCTGTTCCGTCAGGCCGGGATTTCTGGGGATAGCCAGGTGGTTGTTTACTCCGAAGGCAACAATATCTTGGGGGCGACCATGGTGGCATACCTGCTAGAGCGCAGCGGCCACGACAAGATTGCAGTTCTGGATGGCGGCTACAAAGGTTATGAAGGGGCAGGTTTACCCCTGACTAAAGAGTTTCCGCAGTATGCGCTAGGTAACTTTGAAGTGCAGGACAACACCTCTACCCGGGTAACCCTGAATGACATTCGCCAAGCCATTGGCAACCCCAACATCACAATTATTGATCCCCGCCCACCGGCTCTGTTTTCGGGTGAGCAAAACTTGTTCATTCGCAACGGGCATATTCCTGGCGCTAAGAATATACCCTGGCCCACCTTTACGGTTGGTGAAGCCAACTTCCACCAGCTCAAGCCTCTCAATGAAATTCAGGCTCTGCTCGACCGCCGTGGAATTACTCCCGATGACGACATCATTGTTTCCTGTAGCACGGGCCGAGAAGCGACGCTGCAATACACCGTTCTGAAGCACCTTCTGGGTTATCCCAAGGTGCGCGTCTACGAAGGCTCCTGGACGGAGTACTCTGCTCAGCCTGATCTGCCGATTGAAACTGGCCTCGATCCGGAAAACGTTTAAGCCAATTTTTCTCGTGGGGTTGCCGATGAAATCCGAGTTGGCAACCCCGCCCCCCTATGGTTGCTCCCGATAGTGCTCTGGAGGTAAATGCCGTGCTGACTCCGTTGTTCTTGATAGGTGGTGTGTTGACCGTTGTTAGTATCTGTAGTCTGACATTTTGGGCTTCCCAGGAGGCGGGCTATGGCTATAGTGTGGCTCCTTCCTTGCAAGCCTGCGAACCGACGAGTTCTGACACACCCGCAAGCCCCCCCGATACTTCTGAGGCCGATCCGTCCTAACGGGTCGAGGTCTCATCCATCTGCATCGTTTTTGTTCTTTGCACTGTACCAGGGGAATTTCGCATGATGCCGTTTGAAGCGTTTGAGCAATCGACCACATCGGTGCCGACAGTCGCCATTATTGGTGGTGGATTCAGCGGTGCCATGGTTGCCATGCACCTTCTGCGAAGGGCTCGGGTACCGTTGTCGATTTACTTGATTGAGCGTCAATCCCAGGTAGGCCAGGGTGTTGCTTACAGTAGCCCCCTTGATTGTCATGTCATGAATGTGCCCGTGGGAAGCCTTCGGCTTATGGATGATGAAGATGGGACCGTGGGCGATCGCCCCGACTTCCTCACCTGGCTGCGGGAGGTTGCCGGGCTCGCCTCTGTGACGGCTGAAGATTTTGTGCCCCGCTACTGGTTTGGGCGCTATGTGCAAGCGTCACTCCAGGCCGCCATTGCCCAGCGCCATGCTAATGTGCAAATTTCTGTGATTCAAGATGAGGCGATGCAGATTTCGGTGGGTGATCGCTATGCCACCCTGCACCTACAACGGGGGCAACGGCTACGGGTCGATCGCGTCGTCCTGGCTCTAGGGAATTCTCCTCCAGCCTCACTTCCCATCGATAATCTGGCGTTTCACAACAGTGCGTCTTACATCGAGTCAGGGAGGAGTGATGCCCTGGATTCTGTATTGTCCCAACCCTCGTTGCTGCTGGCGGGTATGGGTTTAACTGCCGTGGATTGGGTAGTAGCATTGCATCAGCGAGGCTATACCGGGACGATTCATGCCCTTTCGCGGCGGGGGTTGCTACCCCAGGTGCATCGCATCTCCAGTGCAGCGCAGGCCGCCCAATCGTCAATGCGGTTGGTTGTCCCTCAGGAGGGTGAGGACACCTTGCTTGCCACATTGCCCACGACGGTGCGAGAGTTGACCCAATGGATACGGCAGCGAGTAGCGATCGCCCAATCCCTCGGCTATGACTGGCGTCCGGTCTTTGACAGTCTGCGCCCCTACACCCAATCCCTTTGGCAACACCTTCCCCTAAAGGAAAAACGGCGCTTCCTGCGGCATCTGCGCCCCTATTGGGATAGCCATCGCCATCGCGTTGCTCCCCAAGTGTATGAGGTGGTGCAATCTTTACGTCGTTCCGGTCAACTTCAGCTTCATAGAGGGCAGCTACAAACCTGTGAGAATTCGGATGCAGGGGTTGTGGTACGATTCCGTCCTCGCGGGCAAACTCATTCAGAAACCCTGACGGTCGGAGCAGTGATCAACTGTACCGGTGCTCAGACGAACTATCGGGAAATCCATCACCCGCTGATTCGCTCGCTCATGCACCAGGGGTTAATGCGCACAGATGCGCTGCGGCTAGGGCTGGATGCCGCACCCAATGGGGCTGTAAGGAATAGGAACGGAGTACCCTCCTCCTGGCTCTACACCCTCGGTACGGCCTGTCGGGGGCAGCTGTGGGAAACAACGGCGATCGCTGAAATCCGTACGCAAGCAGCGGCTCTGGCCACTACCCTGCTGCTTCCTCAGGGGGGGATTGTGCCTTCCCATGGTTCAATGATTCGCATTACCCATCCTGCCTGACCCTTTCCGGTTGCTGCCCCTTCTTAACCTTAGTTCGGGATAAGCTGAAGTGCTCATTTTGGCGTGCGCAAAGCGCACGCCAAAATGAGCGTTTTCGAGTGCCGCGCAACGCGCGGCACTCGAAAACGCCCTTAACTCGAACTCAGGTTTCTTACAGCCCCAGGTGCTTAAAACCAGGAGGATGACTACTGAAGAGGTGCATTCTGTGCACCTCTTCAGCAGTTTGTTCTGGGCGATCGCGTTTGTAGCCTTGGCCTGGATGGTTAGGACATGCAGTAGGAGCTTTGCTCCTACTGCATGTCCTAACCATCCAGGCGATATAAGAGGGCCGTCATAATTAACCGTGCCCCCGATAAACGGCTTGCAGGATGCCCAACCAATCCTCATCCCCCATCACTAAGCAGGCCAGCAGATCGTATTGCCACTCGTAAAGGGGGGCATCCTGCCCGATACGGGCGTGAAGTTTGTGGGTTTGATCAATCCAGCTAGCGGCTTCCTCGGCCTCTTCCAGTAGCCAGGTAGCGAGGGGATGCTCCCAGTCGTGAAGGAATTGCTGCATGAGGTTGCGATCGCCCCCTCCCACGAGCTGCGCTGGAACCCCAGTCATATAGAGCTGATTGTCTGGGGGAAATTCGGGGCCCTGCAAGGCTGAAACGTTCAGGGTTTCCCACTGAGGAGCTATTAGGGAGGGCAGCAGGCCAAAGGTGTACTGCTTGTTCGCTTCCAGGGAAATACCACCAATGTCAGGTGGTCGGTTGTGCTGCGTCAAAAAGTCGTAGAGTGCCTGGAAAAACGGCTGGATGATTTCACGGGCTATGACGTCGCAGAGGCGATCGCCCACCTCTGAAAAGTCTGTTTCTTGCAGAAGGATCTGCTGTTGATGTAGCAGAATTGCCTGGCTCAGGTCGTGCTGGCTGCGATCGTCCAGGCAGAACCAGACGGTAGTGCCGAGGTGATCCTTGAGCTGGCGTTCAACGTCAACAGGATCGAGGGTGCTGGAAGGCGGGGCGACGGTGGGTGGATGGCTATCCTTTCTGTGGCCCTCTGGCTTATTCTCACGAATGAAATTTGAAGTTTGGTCGGCGAGTTTTTGTTGAAGCTCGGCAATTTGCCGGTCTTTTTGAGCGAGTTGGCGTTGAGGATCGGGACGGTTTTGAAGCTGAAGGCGGAGATCCTGTAATTGTTGTTGAAGTTCGGCAATCTGGCGATTTTTGCTAGGGAGAGTAGACCCTTCCTCGGTGCGGGCTTGGAGCTGGAGGCGAAGTTCTTCGATGTGGCGACGCAGGTCAGCAATTTGGCGGTCTTTTTCGGCGATCGCCTTTTCTGCCGAAGCTCCTGCCGCCAGTTGTTGCCACAGCTCCTCCGTTTCCTGCTGGAGAGCCGCAATCTGCTGGTCTTTTTCGGCAATGACCGTCGCCTGTGACGCCTTTTGAAGCTGTTGCCCCAGTTCTTCGTTTTTCTGACGCAGGGCGAAAATCTGCTGTTCTCTCTCGGTCGTGACTGTAGCCAAGTCGGCTTGAGCCTGGTGCAAGGCTTCGAGCTGCTGGTGCAAGTGGGCGATTTCTTCGTCTTTTTGGGCGATCGCCTCCTGATGGTTCGCTGTCTCTAATAGCTGTCGTCCCGCTTGAGGTTCCGGCAACGGCGTCCCCACACTACCTGGGTCTGGGTATTGGCGACGGAAGGTTTCGATTTGCTCCTGTAGCGCGGCAATTTGCTGATCCTTTTCAGCAATTAAACTGTCTTTTTTTTTATCCAGTCCTCCTTTTCGGCCAGTTGCAGGGCATGGAGGGCTGATTGCATCAGATTTTCGTAAAAGGGCTGATTGAGGTCAACCAGTTCGGCCTCGCTACCCTGGCGGGTAAGTCGGCCAGTCGTTTGTTTCGGTGAAATGGTGAGCAAGTTGCCTTCCGCGTTGTAAATTTGCAACTCGCGGCTGTTGCCCTGAGGAACGACACGGCATTGATAACGGCGGCGGCTAAAGATAAAGGGGACGCCGGGCAATTCAGGTAGGGGTGGGGGGGAGGCAGTCTGGAGGATGGCTGAATTGACGGATGCATGCGTCGGGACGGAGGTCAGGGGGAGGGATGGCTGAACGGCACGGGAACGGGTTGGAGGTTGTAGGATGCGTTCGGGCACGTAGCCTTCGGGAAGGCGCATGCCCACGAGTTCGAGTTCTACGTTGCGGGTGCCGTTCCACTCGTTGAGGCGAAGTTTGTAGGCAATATCCAGGCGACCGGGTACTGGGCAATACTGGCCCCAGCGCCAGCCGATTGCCTTCAACGCAACGGGAGCACCATCATCTTCCACCACCATTAATTTCATATGGGCGCGGGTTTGACCCATGCACTGCTGCTCCACAACTCGTACGTTGGGTGTCCAAAAAACAGGGTCACAGTTTTCAATGCCGCAAGGTTGCAGGTGGTCAATCTGCTGGTACAGCTCCAGAGTGATGTCCTGAAGAGAGGCTTGCACATCAACATTAACCAATGGCTTCAGGTGTTCGGGTTCCAGGTGTTGGTTGGCGAAGGCAATGAGATGCCGTCGCATCTCTTCCAAATTCTCTGTTTTAAGGGAGAAGCCCCCAGCTGCTTTGTGCCCACCGAAGCGCTCCAACACAGGCGCACAAGCTTGTAGCGCGTCAAAGACGTTGAATTCAGGAATACTGCGGGCAGAACCGCGCACATGGCTGGGGTCATTCTCCTCAAAGGTTCCAATGAACACGGGTACGCCATAGCGCTCTACCAATCGGGAGGCGACGATGCCGATGACGCCATGATGCCAGCCAGGTTGTACGAGAAGGAGAACGCGATCGCTCAATAGATCCGGCTTTTCGGCCTCAATGGCGGCGATCGCCTGCTGCTCAATCAACTCACACAACCGCTGGCGCAACTGGTTAATTTCTTCGCACTGCATTGCGCGATCGAGGGCAACACCAGGGTCATCGGTTGTGAGCAGATCAATCACAATTTGCGGATCGGCCAACCGTCCGACGGCATTAATCCGGGGCCCCAGGCGAAAGCCAATGGCTTCAGGCTTCAACGCTCCATTGCCCTCATTCACTCCAGCCACCTGGCTCAAGGCTCTGACTCCCGCCAGTCTGGATTGGGGTAACAGCGCTAGCCCTCGCCGCAGCCAACGACGGTTGACCCCGGTTAACGGAGCCAGGTCAGCAATGGTGCCCAGGGTAAAGAGTTCCAGCAATGGAGCCGCGATGTCTTGCGCCTGCATAACCTGAGCCAGGGACACGGCCAGCAGGTAAGCCACACCTACCCCCGCCACGCCTCGAAATGGCGAATCAATGCGAATCAGTTTCGGGTTAAGGATGGCATCCGCGGGAGGTAGGGTCGGCGGAACGTCGTGGTGGTCGGTGATGATGACCGTGAGGCCCTGTTCTCGGGCATAGGCGACCGGATCAACGGCTGCAATGCCGTTATCCACGGTCAGGATCAACTGCACCCCATCCTGTTTAAAGTCATCTACAATGCGGCGGTTAATCCCGTAGCCTTCTTGCATCCGGCTGGGGATCGCTTGAATCACCTTGGCCCCTAAGGCCCGCAATGCCCGTAGCAGCAGGGCGGTGCTGGTCATGCCGTCAGCGTCATAGTCGCCGCAGATGCCGATGGTGCGCCTGTTGGCGATCGCCTCCTTCAACAGCTCCAAGGTCTTGGGCAGATCAGGAAACTCGTCCAGGGGGGACGGCAAAACCTGTAACTCGGGCTGCACAAAAATTTGAGCCGCTTCGGGCGTATCCATTCCTCGATTGAGCAAGACCTGCCCCAGCAACGGTTCCAGGTCTACCGCTGCGGCCAATCGCCGGGCCTGTTCAGGTTGGGCAGGGGCAATGCGCCAGCGTTGATCAGGAAGACGGCGATCGCGGCTCAGGTCAGAAGCAGGCTGTTCAGCAAAGGAGGACGAGGGAGACACAGGCATTCCGGCAGAGTGGACGGTAGGTCAATGATAATAATAGGACTCCCAACCGAGTAGTTAGCTTCAACAATTTTCGTTTTGTTTTTGTCTGGGCTTACGCATTTGTGTTGTGGGTGGGGTGCGAAGCACCCCACCCACAACACAAATGCACTACGGATAGTAGGCTTGCGTAAGTCCTGTTTGTTCTTGGGATGTGCCCTTCTAAGGTGCGTCTCAAGAACAAAAAGCAGCGGCATCTTCTACGGGAGCTGTCTTAGAATGAAGCATTCCAACTGGATGTAGAAACCCTACGCTTCAGGAGGCGCAATTTATGTCCCCCGTCGATCGGATCGCTGTTGTGACTGGGGCTAACCGTGGCATTGGTCTAGAAACGGCCCGCCAGTTAGCTCAGCATGGTATTCATGTCATCTTGACCAGTCGTGATCAGGATAATGGCATTGCGGCGGCAAAAACGCTTCAAAGCGCTGGGCTACCTGTGACGCCTCAGGTACTCGATGTCGCCAACCCAGCCAGTATCCAGTCATTGGTCGATTTTTTGACGGCAGAGTTTGGCGGTGTTGATATCCTCGTCAACAATGCGGGGGTTTATCTCGATAACGGCCTGACTGGTTTGAACGTGCCAACAGAGATTGTGCGGCAGACCCTGGAAATTAATACCTTGGCTCCCCTCCAGTTGAGTCAGGCCGTCATCCCGTTGATGCGCCAGCGGGATCGGGGCCGCATTGTCAACGTGTCATCCGGAATGGGTGCTTTGACGGATATGACCGGTAGCTCTTTGGCCTACCGCGTCTCGAAAACAGCGCTAAACGCCATCACCCGTATTCTGGCCGATGAGCTATCGGACACCAATATTTTGGTCAATTCTGTTTGCCCCGGTTGGGTAAAAACGGCGATGGGTGGGGAGAGTGCCCCCCGTAGCGTGGAGAAGGGTGCCGATACAATCGTGTGGCTGGCGATGTTGCCAGATGGGGCACCCAGTGGGTTATTTTGGCGCGATCGCGAACCCATCGCCTGGTAGTCCATTCAGCAAGGGGATTTTTCGCCCGTGTCTCGCACGAAAAATAACTTTCAGGCCACCCCAACAGGATAAAATGACATCCGGCTAAATTCCGGAATAGAGCAATGGATTATCGCGAGGCTGGGGTTGATGTAGAAGCGGGGCGTGCTTTTGTGCAGCGCATTCGCAATTTGGTGAGCCGTACCCACCGCCCAGAGGTGATGGGCGGTATTGGTGGCTTTAGTGGGCTGTTTCAATTACCGACTGGCTACCAGGAACCCGTGCTGGTATCGGGCACCGATGGCGTCGGCACCAAGCTCAAACTGGCCCAGCAACTCGATCGCCATAACACCATTGGCATCGACCTCGTCGCCATGTGTGTCAATGACGTCCTCACGTGCGGTGCAGAGCCTCTGTTCTTTCTGGATTACCTGGCTACGGGCAAGCTCAACCCTGAACAACTCGAAGGCGTTGTTGAAGGGATCAGTACGGGATGCCAGCAGGCGGGCTGCGCTCTGTTAGGGGGTGAAACGGCTGAAATGCCAGGTTTCTATCAACCTGGAGAATATGATCTCGCTGGATTTTGTGTCGGGATTGTGGAAAAGAGCCGCATTCTCGATGGTTCTCAGGTGCAAGTGGGAGATGTGGCGATCGGTCTTGCCAGTGCCGGCATCCACAGCAACGGCTACAGCCTGGTGCGGAAGATCGTAGAACTCAGTGGGCTAGGACTGGATCAAACTCCTGCCCAACTCAACGGCACATCCCTGGGTGATGCTCTCCTGGCTCCTACCCGTCTCTATGTCCAGCCCATTCTTGCCGCACTTCGGGCTAACCTTCCCATCCACGGCATGGCACACATTACGGGTGGCGGCCTCCCCGAAAACCTGCCTCGTTGCCTTGGCCCCGGCCAATCTGTACAGGTTGCTTCTGATACCTGGCCTGTCCCTCCTGTCTTCCAATGGCTTCAGGAAACGGGCTCTGTGGAGACTCTGGAAATGTTTAACACCTTCAACATGGGAATTGGCTTCGTCGTGTTGGTACCCCCGGCCAATGTCTCCACGACTCTTGAATTTTTCAAAAACCAGGGGTTGGAAGGCTGGGAAATGGGTTCTGTGATTGAAGGCTCAGGGGAATTACAGTTCACCACCTGATCCATACGTTTGTGTGGAGAAACCATTTGAGGGGCTGTGTGAAAAGTTGATTTTTCGCATGCTACACATATGAAAAATCAACCCTTAGGATCGTGTATTGAATAACCTGTAATTCTTTTTGTGGGAGGGGCGGCAAAGCCGCCCCTCTCACAAAAAGAATTACAGGTTGTTTTATTTGTGATCCTTAGCGGGCTTTTTCAAACAACCTCTCATCGATGTCCATAGGCAGATGGGGTTCAGTCAGGATTCCCCTGCCCTACGTAAACCATCATTAAGAATCCCTGCAATCTGTAACTGAACAAAGCTTTGGGGTATTTGCCTCAAAGCTTTGTTTTCTAAGGATCTCAGCTAGCTTGAAGAGGCTTTTTTGAGGGCGATCGCCCCTTCCCCTCTCTCTTCACCTTTTCCGCATCTCTGCGACAATCACAACAGTCCTTCAATCTTCCACGCGGTTCCGTGGCGGCGATCGCCGCGAAGCAACACGGAACCTCACCTCCATCTCAACCTCCCGGTCACGCAACCATCATTTGCAGGGAGATCCTCATATATGAAATTGGCTTACTGGATGTATGCCGGACCGGCGCACATCGGCACCCTCCGCATTGCCAGTTCCTTTAAGAACGTCCATGCCATCATGCACGCGCCCCTGGGCGATGACTACTTTAATGTCATGCGTTCCATGTTGGAGCGGGAACGGGACTTTACCCCCGTTACGACCAGCGTGGTGGATCGCAACGTGCTGGCTCGGGGTTCCCAGGAAAAGGTGGTCGACAACATCACTCGCAAAGATCAGGAAGAAGCGCCGGATCTGATTGTGCTGACTCCCACCTGCACCTCCAGCATTCTGCAAGAGGATTTGCAGAACTTCGTAGATCGGGCGCAGATGGACGCCAAAGGCGACGTGATGCTGGCGGATGTAAATCACTACCGCGTCAACGAACTTCAGGCCGCCGATCGCACCCTGCAACAAATCGTTCAGTTCTACATCGAGAAGGCTCGCAAGAAAGGCGAACTGCCCGAAGGCAAGACGGAGCGTCCTTCTGTCAATATCATTGGCATTTCTACCCTGGGTTTCCACAACAACCACGATCGCCGTGAACTGATTACCTTAATGCGGGATCTGGGAATTGAAATCAACGCCATCATTCCCGATGCTGCGTCTGTGCATGAGTTGAAACATTTGCCTCGTGCCTGGTTCAACCTGGTGCCCTACCGCGAACTGGGTCACATGACCACGGATTACCTCCAGCAAGAATTCGGCATGCCCTCTGTGGACATCACTCCCATGGGGATCGTGGAAACCGCTCGCTGCATCCGCGCCATCCAGAAGGTGCTGAATGAGCAAGGCGCCACGAAGGATTACGAGAGCTATATTGACGAGCAGACGCGCTTTGTCTCCCAGGCCGCCTGGTTCTCCCGCTCCATCGACTGCCAAAACCTAACGGGTAAGCGAGCTGTGGTGTTTGGTGACAACACCCATGCTGTTGCCATGACCCGCATCCTCGCTCGCGAAATGGGGATCAAGGTGGTGCTGGCAGGAACTTACTGCAAGTACGACGCCGAGTGGTTCCGGGAACAGGTAGAGGGTTATTGTGACGAGGTGCTAGTCAGCGATGACAATGCAGCCATTGCGAACGCGATCGCCCGCTTAGAACCCGCTGCCATCTTCGGTACTCAGATGGAACGCCACGTTGGCAAACGCCTGGATATTCCCTGCGGTGTGATTGCCTCTCCAGTTCACATCCAAAACTTCCCGGTGGGCTTTACTCCCTTCCTGGGCTACGAAGGCGCAAACCAGGTAGTGGATCTGGTTTACAACTCCTTCACTCTGGGCATGGAGGATCACCTACTGGAGATCTTCGGCGGTCACGACACGAAGGAAGTGATTACCAAGGAGATGTCGGAGACGACTGATCTGGCCTGGAGTAAAGATGGCCTGGTAGAGCTGAACAAGATCCCCGGTTTTGTGCGGGGTAAGGTGAAGCGCAACGTGGAGAAATTTGCGCGCGATCGCCACATCGCCCAAATTACTGCCGAAGTTCTGTACGCTGCTAAAGAAGCGGTTGGTGCATAAAAGCTGCATCTACGCAGAATAAGACACCCGGTGTTTTTGAAAACACTGGGTGTCTTCGTGATCAGCCGCTATTCGTCGACGCGAAATGTATTGCTATAGGCATCATATTTAAAGCCCCTCACGAGCTCTCCTCGACCTCCCGTAATGACCCGCTGACAGAATTGAGTAATAACCTCATTTCCCTCAATACCGAGAAAGATATCGTGGCTACTTCCAACATTCTCAGCGTCGGTAAAATCAACGTAAATTGGGCGTTCAGCGATTAATCTTTCAGCCGTGTTTCCTAAACGAGCAGGATTAATAATGTCAGATGCTTTTAGAACCGCATCACGTTCGTTAATGGTGACATAAATGCGTCTGCTATTAATCAGATCAATCCATGTGTAATGGTTTTTGTTATCTACGTCAGCCTGTTGAAAAATCACGTTGTCAAAGATTCTGGTTTCTCCCCCAAAGATGGGAGATTTAATGAACTCTTGTACGAGAAAACACCCCAGGCTATAACACATAAAGTTAAGGCGAATGCTACAACCTTCGCTGTTGACCCCTTGCGATCGCGACATCGAATTGCGTTCTTCAATATAACGTCCCAATTTTTCTAAGGTGCGATCGAGGGCCAGGCTCGATGCTCTAGCGGCTGCCCGTGCATCACGATACTCATTACTGATGAAACCTCCCTGATTGGAGGGCCAGGAAAAGGCAATGATATTGACGCCGTAGGTCTGCTCAAGCCGACGACATTCCTCTAAATTTCCCCGAAACGATTGATTGAATCCGTGAACATAGAACAACCAATCTGCTTTCAATTCCCCTGCACCAATAGCAGTAATAATACGATTAAATAATCTTTTGCTGGGAACATTCGCTTCATTCATCGCATCCGGTTCTGGCAATAATTCCACTTGCCATCGCTCGTTGCTTTCGTCATGGTTAGCGATCGCTATCCGTAGTTCATCTAAAGAAACCTCATTGGGCTTTTCCCCAAACAAATTCTCGCCAGTTTCCCCTTCATTGATGTTGCGGTTAGTAACAACGACAATCATGGTCAGTTCTCCAAAACTAGGTGGGCAATTCCTGGGCTTTGATTTAGGCTGAGGAGAATTTTCTCATCTTTTTTAGAGCATTAGTTCGGACAGTTTTTCTGAAACCCTTGATTTTGCGTACGCGAAGCGCACGCAAAATCAAGGGTTTCAGAAAAACTGTCCAGAGTATTGTTAGAGATCAGCTTTGTTCTATTTCTTTAGGCGTAGTTCGGTGATGCTGTATCTTGCACGTTTGCTATGTGATCCGGTACAGCAATCCAAGAACCGGATTAGTCCAAACTAAAGTGAATGAACTGGAATCAGATATAGTGCTATGCGCTCAGAACCAGGAAGTTTAGTTTTGAGAAACCGCACTCTGTCCGGTTTCTCAAAACTAAACTGACCTCACCGGATTACATGGGTTGTACGCTACCGCGATAGTATCTGCTCGATGACCTGGGTCAGATGTTTGGGACTACGCAAATGAATTGCTTGTAGTAGCCCTGATTTAACGATGCGGTGGGCACGTTCGTCGGTGATCTTGCCTTCCAAAGCAGTGGCGAGGACATCGGCGGTACGGCCACTACCCGCGATCGCAATGACAGGTCGTCCCTCCTCGACATTCTCGCGAGTATCCAACCAGCTCACCTCGCCGCCGTTGATGAGGAGAGTAACAGAGGGTTCGTCCTGAGCGATCGCCGTCGCAAGTCGAGCAATCCACTCAGACTCCGCCCCCCACTGGGCACCGGGAATCATCAGGAAGTGAGTGTGGTGGGGTTCTAAATAGGCCGCATCCGTGTTGGGTAGAGGTTGATCAGGCAGGGCTACCAGCCCGACCGGAGCCACGCCAAGCAGGGGAAAGGTGCCACGGGTGCGGATACGGGCGCGGCCCATCATGCGCATGATGCCTGCGTCAGTGCCGCCATCGACCACGACGGCGTTGAGGGTTTGAGCCAAGGGGGCCAGCACTTGCACAAATAGGCTGCGAAGGAGCTGCTGATCGCTGGCGCTGATCTGGCTGGCCCCGCCAATTAATACCAGCACTGGACGGGGATGTGGAATTTGCATCAACTCCAGCACGGTATCCAAAGGAGCATCTTCTGGCACCTGCATTGCCACGGCTTTCAGGCGATCGCCAAACGCTACGGTGAGAGGTTCCATTGCAGTGCTGGGATGAGAGAGTGAGCAAGGGTGACGGCATCCACCCCCAATTCCGTTCGCCGCTGGGCTGCCCATCGTGCCGCCTGGGAATGCCACCAGGTTGCGGCTTGAACGGCTCCTTCGGGTGGCATTTTCATCAGCGTAGCCTGAGCCAGCAAGCCGCTCAAGAGCCCGGTTAAGACATCACCACTGCCACCCCGCGCCAGGGCAGGAGTACTTTCAGGATTCACCCAGACTTTCCCCGATTCTGGATGGGCGATCGCCACCCGTGCCCCTTTCAGCAATACAATTGCGCCACTGCTGCGCGCCGCTGCTTGAGCCAGAGCAATCCGATCCACCCCTTCTGCCTGAGGGAACAATCGACGAAACTCTCCTAAATGTGGCGTCAGAATGGTGGGAGCCGATCGCGATCGCACCTCCCAACCCTGCCGTGCCGCCAGAATGTTCAATCCGTCGGCATCCAGTACCAGGGGGCGATCGCTCGCCAGTAAGGCTTCTATAACAGCGGTGGGATGGGGCGTAAGACCAGGGCCACAGGCGATCGTGCTGTAACGACTCAGATCTAAATCGGCGGGGAGATGGGCGATCGCTCCGTCTGTTTCTGGCAAACCGACCACCAGAGCATCGGGCACCTGAGCCACAAGCAACGGCGCGAGGGATTGCGGTACGGCCATCGTGAGCATGCCTACTCCACTGGCCCGGGCTGCTAATGCTGTCAGGATGGCGGCTCCCGGATAGGTGCGCGACCCGGCAATAAGGAGCAGGTTGCCCTGTTTGTATTTGTGCGTGTCAGCGGGACGCGGAAGGGGCAGGAGAGCGATCGCTCCTTCGTTTGTCATTCGCTCCACTTCCGGTTCGCCCACGACGGCCTGCACATCTGCCACGGGCAAACCAAAATCAACCCGCTCGACTGTCCCGATATATTCCAGCGCCGCGTCCTGCATGAACGCTCGCTTCCACAGGCCCAAACAAAACGTATGGGTTGCCCGGATAGCAATACCCAAAACCTCTCCGGTGTCTGTATGGATGCCCGAGGGAAGGTCGATGCTGAGCAGGGGCTTTTGCCAGGTGTTCAGGGTGGCGATCGCGGTAGCGATGGGGTCAGTGAGCGATCGCTCCAGCCCAAAGCCAAACAGCCCATCAATCAAAACATCACAGGTGGCTAACGCTTCAAGGGATGACGCGAATGGAATGGTGAGCGAGCGCGCATAGCGGGCATGGGCATCCGTTAATTCCTTCAACCGCTCAAAGGGGCAATAGATCTGTATGGAATATCCTTGCACGTGCAGTTCCCGCGCTACGACCAGAGCATCGCCGCCATTGTGCCCTGGCCCTACCAACACGCCAAAGGTTGTAGAGGTTGCTGGATAGAGGGCGATGATGCGTTGAGCAACCAACCCGGCTGCCTTTTCCATCAAGGCCGGCACCGGCATTCCCGCTGCAAAGACCCGCGATTCAATGGCCCGCATCTGCTCTGCGGTGACCACAAACCGGTCGAGAATTAATGGTCGGTTGAGGGCGCTTGGCCCTACCATGCCAGGGAAAATGGCCACAGTTCCTCTCTTGGTGGTTGCTAATCGTGGATAGATGTCAAAACACTATCCCATTCCACGCCGGACCTCTGCCGTTAACCAAGCTTCAACACCGATATTTGAAGGCTCAGGCGTCACGTCCACCCCAATCCGTTACCGGCGGAAGTACACTCGCGCATCCATTCCAAAGTCACGGAAATAGTTATTCCACCGTTCTGCGGCGCTACGTCCGTTGAAGGGGCCGACTCGTACATGAGGGCCGAGGGGAGAATCCCGTTCTTCCACTAACCGGGTCAAGCGAAATCCATAGGCCATCCGAACCACTTGTTCACTGATGTCCGCTAGATCCTCATCCGACGCGGGAATCACAATGTAATAATCCCGCCTTGCTTCCTGCGCATCATCTCTAGTCGATCGCTCGCCAGAGGGAGCCGGTTGGTTTTCTAAGGGAGTTAAAGGCTCAAACTCTAGTTCTTGGGGAACGACCGTTGTGGGCAGTTCTGGGATAGGGAACCCCTCGACTTGATTCAGATCCGCTTGTTGATTTAAGTCTGCTTGGGCAACGGGTTGCGGTGCAGGGGTTGCCTCCGCAACGGGAGCGGGTTGCGTCAAAGGAGCCGCAGCCACCACCCGCGATACAATGCCTCGTTCACTCAACCGTTGCACTTGCTGCGTAGCTGCGGCCTCATCACCAAACACTCCAGCCTGAATCAGCGATCGCCCTTCTATCGGTACAATCGTCGCCTCCGGTTCTACCTGCTGCACTTGAGATAACAGTAATGGGCTATCTCCATCTACCACCACAATGTAGGAGCGAATGGTCGGCATCACGGTGCCCATGGGCTGAGCGGGTGCTGCCGTGGTGGGCGGTGGTACGGAAACTGATGGTGTGGAACTCGGCACCCCATAGGGTTGAGCCGGAGGCAAGGGGGCTGGGGGTAATCCATCCACCACCTGCGCGGTGGCGGGTTTTGCCAGAGGTAGCAGGAGAGCCAGCAGGGTTAACCAGGATAGCGATCGCACCGCCAACGAAACACAGCCTGTAGGTTGAGACGCTTGCACCAACCTGCCTGAAATCACCTTAGAACCAAACCGAGGATGTACCATTTTGCCCTAAAGCTCCACACTGACTCTCAAGAGTAGCGGAATTGAAGCAAAATGTATCACGCATCTCTAGCGTCGTCACTCAAGTTTTCTGAAACTTTTCCCCATATTTGGTTGCTGCATCAGCAATTCTCATTTTGAAATCAGGCCCGAAAACTGCGCGCCTTTGGCGCGCAGTTTTCGGGCTTCAAAGCCGAGAGGGCGCGCCCTCTCGGCTTTGAAGCCCATACTGAGAATTGCTGTTGCTGCATTGTCTTATAGCGCTGTGCCTGTTGGTTAAGTATGGTGGTGTGATTAACGTATTTGCATATTGCTATAAATACAAAGACCCCCGGTATTTATAAAAACACCGGGGGTCTGAAACTCAGCGGGTTAACTTAGAAGGACATTTCGGCTTCTTGAACACGCTCGACCTGTTTCTTCTTCAGCACCAGCATGATTTGCGACAGCATCACCGCTGCAACAAAGGCGATCAGACCCTTGATGCGGTTGGGGCTTTGCAGCACGATTTCGGTGTCTTTCTGACCGAAGCCACCCACGTTGGGGTCGTTGGTCAGCGCTTGCCCAGCGGTTACCTCGTCGCCTTCAGAGACGATCAGTTGAGGGCCAGCGGGAATTGCGTCAACCACTTCACCATCGGCAGTTGCGATAGTAACCGCAGCGCTACCGTCAGCGTTTTGAGCGATCGCCGTTACAGTACCCGCCGCAGAGGCGTTGTAAACGGTGTTGTTGCTCTTTTCACCCGTGGGGTAAACCTGACCGCGACCGCGGTTAGCACCCAGGTGAACGGAGTACTTACCAAAGTGGATAGCCTTGTCGCTACCAGGATCGGGAGACAGTACGGGGAATACGATTTCCTCATACTGATCGCCGGGCAGAGGCCCTACGATCACGATGTTGTCCTGGCCTTCGGCATAGCTCGTGAAGAGGTAGTTGGGGCCCACTTCTTCCTTCATTTCTTCAGGAATCCGATCTTCGGGAGCAATCTTGAACCCTTCAGGCAGCATCAGCACGGCACCCACGTTCAGGGAGCCCTTTTCGCCGGTGCTGGTGACCTGCTGAATGCTGTGGTCATAGGGGATCTTGACAACGGCTTTGAAGACGGTATCGGGAAGAACCGCCTGGGGTACTTCGATTTCCGCAGGTTTTGCGGCCAGGTGGCAGTTTGCACACACGATGCGACCCGTCGCTTCGCGGGGGCTGGCGTAGTTTTGCTGTGCCCAGAAAGGATAGGCTTGAGCGGCCTGGGGATGGAGCAGATCGCTGCCGAAGCAGAGGGCGATCGCCGCCAATACCGCCAGGGTTGCTCGGAGGCCTGTTTGAATACGTGCAGGCACAGACGACCAAATTGTTGATTTCATCGGATATCTGTTCTCAACCAGGGGTTTGACAATAAAGATTTGGTACAACGAGAGATTAGGACCACCAGGGATTGTCACCCGTGCGGAAGTCTTGCTCCGTCCAGGGGGTGAGGGTTACCTTGCCGTCCTCGGTCACATCGGAATGTGCCAGAGCCAAGGACAGGGGAGCCGGACCCCGAACCACTTTACCCGTGTTGTCGTATTGCGACCCGTGGCAGGGGCAGATGAACTTGTTAGCACTTGCGTTCCAGGGCACAACGCAACCCAGGTGGGTACAAACCGCGTTGATTGCGTAAGTGGCGATCGCGCCATCTTCTACAACCAGATAGGTGGGGTCACCCTTGAGGCCCTGAACCAGCGAGCGATCGCCCTCTTTATGAGAGGTTAAGTAGTCGCTGACAACAACGTCGTTACCCAGCGCATCTTTGGCTGTTACGCCACCACCCGCGCCACCGCTGGAGGGGGGGATGAAGTATTTCACAACCGGATACAGAGCGCCCAGCGCCGTCCCCGTTACCGCCCCAAACGTGAGGAGGTTCATAAACTGCCGCCGCCCCAAATCAGGCACGTCAGCATTTCCAGAAACTTGAGTCATGATGTGAATCGGATAAGCTACGAAATGGATCGGCAACCGCCGCGATGACCCCTGGTGTTTCAGGCTGAGCCAATATTGGGCACCCTGGCCCATCAGCCGAACGCGGCATTGATTTACAGTCTGTATTATTGCATCTTCTAGATTCCATACGGGTTAAACCCATCGATTGCAAAGTTTTGTTACAGGGGTCGGGCATGACGGGGGAAGAACTTCATCAAATGATCGTGAGTAAATGGGGCTGCTCCTTTGATGTGCAGCTTCGCAAGGTGCAGGGGAAGGTATTTTTTCAGGTGATGTGGAAGTACCTGGAGCAGGCGTCTTTCCCGATGTCAGAGGAGGAGTATTTCGATCATTTGAATGACATCGCCCAATATCTCAACGCCTGGGGCAGCTCTCACCAGGTGCAGGCCTATATTGACCAGACGAGTGAACGCCCGCGCCTCGGTAAGGCCGTGAGTGTGGCGCTAGATTTGGGCGATCGCGCCTCCGAGTGGATGTTGGAATGACGTAAAACCCCAGCCGTTTGGGAAAGGGCGGGTTTTGCCGTCAGGTTAATGGTGAGAAGTGGGAGGTATCTGCTAAACCCGCCCCTACGCCCTATGCCTATAGGTGGCGCGATCGCCCCATCGGTTCCTTTAAGACACAAACCTCCATCCAAATCTGTAGGGGCAGGTTTTGCCGTCAACAGACAACGAAGCCAGGGACTCCCTATCAAACCTGCCCTGACCCAAGAAATCCCACTGTAGCCGATTGCCCTCCCAAGGAATGTCCTCAAACTCGCTACAACACCCGTAACCCCAGTGGCACTTCCCGGTCGGGCTGAATCAGGGCTACTGCTCCACCATCCAGCACCACTCCCAACACCAGCACCTCTGACATAAAATCGGCTACCTGTCGGGGTGGAAAATTCGTTACCGCTAAAACCTGCCGATTCAGTAGTGTCTCTGGCGTATAAAAATCTGTAATTTGGGCACTCGACCTCTTCGTGCCCAGCTCCCCAAAATCAATCCACAACTTATAGGCAGGCTTCCGAGCCTTTGGAAACTCCTCAACGCGAATAATCCGGCCTGCGCGGATTTCGACTTTCTCAAAGTCGGCATAGGTAATCTCAGCCATTCCCCACCTCTCTAAACCATGGCTTACGTATTCTGGTTGTGCGTAGGTTGCTTGGCATCCTACGCACAACCAGAATACGTAAGTCTATAAAGAATAGGGCGTACGCTTTGCGCACGCCCTATCAACACTATTCAAAATATCCTGACGTTTGCCTATTTACCTAGCAGCTTGGTCATTCCAATGCCGCCGAAGTACAGCAGTAGAATTGCCCCTGCCAGCAAGCTCTGAGTCACTGGGTCGGTGGAGGGGGTGAGTACGGCCCCCAGAATGGCCCCGCCCAGGATGACAAAGCGCCAGCCCGACAGCATTTGCTTCGAGGTCACAATTCCTAATAACCCCAGCAGCATTTGAATAACAGGAATTTGGAAGGCCAACCCGGTGCTAAACAGCAGCAGCAGCACAAACTCGAAGTAGCGATCGATTGACCAGAGCTGCTCTACTACATCTGCACCATAGCTGATGAAGAAGTTAAGCGCGGCGGGAATGAGGGCAATGTAGGCGAAAAATAGTCCACCTACAAACAGGAGGCTCGATCCGAGCACGATCGGCCCAATCAGCCGTCGCTCTTTGCGGGTTAGCCCCGGCAGCACGAACTGGATGATCTGATAGAGGACGAAGGGACTGGCTACCAGCAGGCCACTGTATCCCGCCACCTTGATCGACACAAAGAAGTACTCGCCTGGCGACAATTGCAGAAATTTCACGCCCTGAGCGGGGACTTCCAGCAGTTGCACAATGCGATTGACGAAGACGAAGCAGCCAATTATCCCTGCAACGACGGCAATTAAGGCGTAGAAGATCCGCTGCCGCAACTCTTCGAGGTGGTCGAACAGCGACATCTCCACGTCATAGGGGAGTTCGTCTTCGACCTCCGTGTCGGGAGTGCCCTTAGGCGTGGCATCCGCTGGCGGAGGACTGGTCTGAGCAGT
Source organism: Leptolyngbya sp. PL-A3 (assembly GCF_039962325.1). Lineage (NCBI taxonomy): Bacteria > Bacillati > Cyanobacteriota > Cyanophyceae > Leptolyngbyales > Leptolyngbyaceae > Leptolyngbya > Leptolyngbya sp. PL-A3. Next base: position 46,239 of record NZ_JAMPLB010000010.1, on the reverse strand, counting down.
GTCTAGTTCGGTCGGCGCAGTCATAGTGGCAGCAGTCTGTGGTTGAAGTCTATTTTAGATGACTTGCTGGGAGAAACCCAGGTCGCCTACTATCTGCCCGGCAATTCTCGCTTGAAGTGGGGTTTTTCTGGGGGCGGGCATCTTGTCTGGCTAAGCGTTGGGCAGGCAAGATGCCTATCCATAAAAGATGTTGTTCTTTAAGACCAAGGGGCAACATGTGAGTTGTGGTTACCCGCCGCCCAAAAAGCTTTTTTTGGCGATCGCTCCCACTCTCCTTCCCCCAATACCGCTCTCAACCATAGGCAGAATGAGGGGTGTGAGGCGATCGCCCTTCCCACCCGCGAGGCATTTCAAAAAAAACTTCCACTTTTTTTTAAAAACACCTTGCAAAATGTTTTGACCCTTTGTTACTATCAGTAAGCGCTCGGGAAACGGGCGCACGAAGCGAAACGCCCTCACCGAAAAGGTTTGACGTTTACTTCATCCCAGCCGGGATAGCTCAGTTGGTAGAGCAGAGGACTGAAAATCCTCGTGTCGGCGGTTCAAGTCCGCCTCCTGGCATTGTTTCAGCGTCTTCACCCGCTGGAAAGGAAAATAGTCGGACTATTTTAGCCTCCATCCTGGAGGTTTTTATTAACAGTTTGAGGTCATTAATCTTGCTTTCAAAGAAAGCATCATTTTTACCTTTGAAAGGACCTTCTTGCAAGGTTGCATAGACGTGAATAAGCTCACTAGCTAATCCATTAACCAGGTTTTTAAGGCGTTGAATTTCTGTGTCTTTATCCATTTCTTACTTAACCTCATAACCGACACGGAGTAGAGCTTTAAGCCTTCCACCATCTAAAGCAATGGTTACCCTAATCAATCGAGGCTCCCATAGCACTGGATAGGAAAGACGGCCAGGTTCAGGTGTAGCAGTGAAAAACCAATGATTTGCTTTCATAGCACTGCAATGGGTAATAAATTAATCCTCTCGTGGTTCCAGACCACGCTTTATTCGATATTCATCAATGCAGCTATCGAGGGGCCTTTCATTGACGCATTGGTCGAAACTGAGCCTATCCTCAACAAACCAGATGATAGGTGCAACTATCAATGCAATTCCACAACCAACAAACACACCCCAGGCGATCGCTTCAATTTCTTTACTTGACATATACATTTCCTAAGTAATTGTTTGCGAGGCACACAAAGATTCAACTTCATTCATAGCTACAACTAAGCCCCCTCTTGGTAACTTGCCGCCATCCGACGCATGACTGACAATGTGGCTTTGCAATCTCCCAGAGCAGAGTGATCGCCTCCTGGCAGCTTCTGCCAGCGATAATTACCGTGGTAATCGTTCCACTCTCCACACCAGGCCGAATACTGAAGCATGGCGCAATGGATGGAGCCGCCATTGAGAAAAACGCGACATTGCCGCCGATCGCTTGTGGGGAAAGCTAAGTGAATTCCGTATGGGCGCAGCGATTGACGAATCAACTTCAAGTCATACTCAGCGTTATAGATAACTAGGTCTTTGTTCCCTACAGCTTGGAGTATTGGCACTAACAGCTGGGAAAATGTTGGGGCATTTTCTACGTCCTCATCATCAATTCCGTGGATGTCGGTTGCCCGTGCCCCAATAGGGCAGGTGGGCTTTACCAGGGAGTTAAAAAGCGGATAACCTAAATTGCTTAGTATTGCAATTTGCACTATTTCATCTGTACTCCCTAGACCCGTTGTCTCAGTATCAAGAATGCAGAAATTGCTATTTTTTAGCAGTTCATGTGCCCACATCGCCGCTAATTGATGGTCATTTTGTTGGGTCATTACCATGGTTTCCTCCTGTGATGGGTTGCCTGGAGGGGCAACTATTCAAACGGAAAAGTAACTATTGCAGCTCTAAAGCTTCATCTTTCTGAATGAGAGAATGAGGTTTTCAGAATATAGCCAATTGGTTATGTAGTCCAAATCTAGTCCTCATGCTCAGAACTGAGAGACGAGGATGCGATCGCCTTCCCGAATTCGCTGCAAAGTCAATCAAATTGCCTTGCTTGTTGGGAAATAGCAGCTCTATGGCATTTGCTGATTTGAGATGTCATACAAGATAATAGATATACGCTAACTAAGGTATTTAGGCCTTCATGCAGTTTGAGTGGGACGAAGCGAAAAACTTAGAAAACATTCGTAAACATGAGATTGATTTCGCTGATGTTCCTGAGATGTTTGAAAGCCCAATGCTGATTGAGTTGGACGATCGCTTTGACTATGGTGAGGATCGCTGGTTTGGTATTGGGTTTCTAGGCAACGGTGTGGCGGTTGTGGTTTGGACAGAGCGACAAAATGATGTAATTCGGATCATTTCAGCACGAAGGGCAAATCGATATGAGCGGCAAAGACTTAAGCAATACCTCTCGTACTAATTGGGAAGCATTGGAGTCAATGGATGATGAAGGGATTGACTATTCTGACATCCCTCCATTGACTGCAGAGTTTTTTGAGAACGCTACCTTAAGAATTCCTGCACCTCAAGCTCAGCATTTGGTACAGCTTGAGCCCGACATTTTGAAATGGTTTCAAGCTCAAGGTGGAGAATATCGAGCTTTAATCAACTCGGTTTTACGCCGTTACATCGAAAGCAGCGGCGAACAGTCTGTTATTTAGGGGCGTGTGTTTAATAACCTGTCATTTCTTTTGTGATAATGGGAAGCGATCGCCAATCAAAGAACTGACAGCAGTTCTGCAAAGTCAGTGTCGTGGGAATTGTTTCGCTATTAGCTACAGGAACTTTTCCATTGCATAGTTGATGAACGTTTCGCCTCCGCGAGATACTTGCTGTTCTTTGACAACTGAAAATCCCATCCGCTCAAAAAACGGCTTCGCGGTAATGCTGGCTTCAACAAACAATCGGCTTAACCCTAGCTCAACAGCTTTCGCTTCGATAGTCTGATAGATTTGCCGACCTACACCACGACCTATATAGTTTTTATGACAGTAAAAGCAGTCGATATGTCCATCTGCCTCTAGCTCTCCGAATCCAGCAATCACACCCTCATCCTCTGCCACATAGGTAAATCGGTTAGAACAAACCTCAACCCAGTTTCTAAAGTGGATGTCGTCAGGAGCCCAGGCCTTAACCTGATTCACGGAATAATCGCGCACATTCACTTCACGGATTGTGTCATGAAACAGTTGCGCGATTTGTTCAGCATCCTGTGCTTCAAATAAGCGTATCTTCATTGCGATCGCTCTCCATCCATCATGCAAGGTAATGCTTCTATCCATCATCCCTACAATTGCCAAGCCAGCAATTCCTGGTCTTTGCATGAGCCGTTTAGGGAAGCCAGGGGCATTCTAAGGAGAAGCTTTCAATCTTAAAAATTGAGAGCTTGCAACTATTGTCATGCCTTCAGGGGCTTCATGCTTTATCTTGCTCTGCTTGTCTGCGTAGCGATCACCCTGGGTTTGCTTGGCCTGCTGCTGTCCATCATCCGAGAACAACAGCGGCCCAAGCCCATCGCCCTCAAGCCTTATTCATCTAAGCGATCGCCTACCGCTCGTCAGCGCTCGTCAGCGCCCGTGTTAGCCAAGGGAAGTGTGAGCGATCGCACCCGTCCGCGCGCACAAGCTCAGCCCAAACGACGTAAGCCTACGCGGGCTTACCCACAATTGGAGAAATTGCTACATGGCGATCGCGCCGCTGCCGATCGTCTAATTCAAAACCTTTTGGATAGTTATCCCGATAAGCCTGAGCAGTGGTGTTACGAGAAAGCCCTCTTCGATCTGAACCGCGATCGGCACTGAAAGCCGAAAGAGGGAACCCTGATTAATTCGGCAAATGCAGAGCCAATACCCAAATCGACCAACTGGCTGGATTGTCAGTAAAGTGATTGCTGATTTGGAAAGGGATAGAGGGCGCTAATAATAATTTTGCTATTTTGATTATCCTGAGAAGGAGAGTATGAGACTAAGCCCCATGCTCTCCTTCTCATAATTAACATTCTGCACCTTCCCAGTACCAGAACCGAAGAGGAGTTTTTCTGTAACTTAGTGGCAGAAAAGCTCCTCTCCTGGGTTTTATGTATGATCTGATACGACCTCCGCTTTGTATAGAAACGGTATGTTATTTGCTGGGGTGTCCTCTATTTGGGCATCTCAGGAGAAAGCAGACTGTTACTTTATAAGTAAATTTCCTGTGGGACTAGCGACAACTGAACTTTCCAGAACTTCAGGTTTTTTAGAGGCTGCTTCTCACACTTTTTACAACCACTGTCAGAGTATAGCTTTGGGTGATTTCAGGTAATTTTTAAGCCTACTGAGAGTATCCCCCAGATGGGTGAGGGGTGGTCGTGCGATCGGGTGAGGAATCAATAACCTCTAAAGAAAGCTTAGGCGGGGCAAGGGATAGAGGGGCTTTTGCTAACGCTAACTCCAGACCTTTTCTGTAACGACACACACAAAATCGCAAATTATAGTCATAAACATAGAGTTCAATAAACACAGCAAAGCACTGATAAAACTGCGAAATGGATGAATTGCAAAAAGAGTTTCTGCTCTTGAGAAAGCGCTCCTACAATTCACCATTCAAGTGATTCAAAATCTCCAATTGTTGCAGGCTTAAGTCTCAGAAAAAAGCTTCCTCAAGTTTGGAAAATCCTATTCGTCAACGGGGCAACGAACCGTAGGCATAGGCTCTGCTGCGCTGCCATGAACTACCTAAAATAACCCATTCCTTCTGGAGAACTGTAATGCTGGTTACTGGTACCAATTCCAATGAAAATAACGTTACTCGCCCTCAACTGGTTGGGAGTGAACAGGATGATCAAATGTATGGGTTGGGTGGGGAAGATATCCTGTATGGATTAGGCGGAAACGATTTATTGGATGGGGGCTCAGGTATTGACACCATGTATGGTGGTGCAGGAAATGACACCTATGTTGTGACAGGGGGAAGTTTATTTATTGATAGTGTTGTTGAACAAAACGGAGCAGGAAATGACACAGTTCATTCATACGTCTCCTACACCTTGGGGAATTATGTAGAGAACCTCGAATTACAAAGCCTGATCTCACTTCCTGGGCAACCTGCTGTTAACAATAACCTCAACGGCACAGGCAACAACCTCCAAAATCGTATTACGGGTAATATTGGCAACAATGTTTTGCAAGGATTAGGCGGCGCCGATACACTTCTGGGCGGTTCGGGTAGCGATACTCTCTATGGCGGCAGCGAGGCTGACCTTCTAGACGGTGGCTTTGGCGCAGACTTCATGTATGGGGGTACAGGTAGCGATACTTACTATGTCGATAACGTGGGTGATGTGGTCGCCGACAGCAGCTCGGCTTCAAGTGGAACCGATCGCGTCATTCTCAAATCTGTTCTCAACTACACCCTGTCTGATTATGTTGAAAACCTGGAACTGGTTTCCAACACCACCACCGCTCAATCAGGTAGAGGTAATGCACTAAATAACCAAATTAGTGGTGGGTTAGGGAATGACACCCTGCGAGGCTTGGGTGGAGATGATAACCTCTATGGCCACACAGGTAGTGATAATTTGCTAAGTGGTACGGGTAGCGATCGGCTAGTGGGAACATTCAATGGTCGGGGTGAAATTGATCGATTAACAGGTGGTGCAGGCAATGACACGTTCGTGCTAGGGCAGGCCTTGACCCCAACGGGTGGGAACTACTATATCGACAATAGCTTTCTCTCCTCTGGGACAACCGACTATGCGCTGATTACAGACTTCGCCGTTGGTCAAGACAAAATTCAGCTCATCAATAACGCATCCCAATACATTGTTCAGAATGTAACTCTGGGTTCTGTCAGTGGAGCTGGAATTTATATCAAGGGCAATCAATTAGCAGTAGCGGAGCTCATTGGTGTTGTACAGGGCGTATCTGCGGCAAATCTGAACTTGAGTGGGGCTTCGTTTACCTACGATCAATACCAGCCCCCTCAGTAAAACCTTGTTGTTTAAAGGCCCATACTCTAGCATGAGCCTTCTACCCAGCAAAACTTAAACTCGGGATGTACATGGTGCTTTGCATCATGTACATCTTCAGTTCTGGGTGTTGCTAGCTGGGGGGTGAAATGGAACGTCAACTATAGTTTGGCGCTCCATTTCACCCCCTGGTTAATATCAGATTTTGTGGCGGCTTTATAATTTGTGCGAGGGACGGGCATTCTAGGGGTAAGCTCTTATCCAAAGGCTACAGACTCGACTTTTATAGTATTCAGGGTTTTTATGATTTACTGTACTCTGTTGATTGCATGCATTACCCTCGTTGGAGCATTGCTGATGCTGCTTCAAACGATTTTGGCTACAGCGATCGCCCAACCCTCGCTCACAGTATGTAAAATTTACTGGCTACCGAGCTCAGCCTCTTCAAATTCTGACGTTACACCCCAACCCTATTCAACATCTTTTGAGAAGTAGAAGGTCGTTGAGTTAGAGCGATCGAAATTGCACTCCTTGTTACACATTCACTTTAAAGAGTGAGTGTATGTTGAATGCTAATTCAACTCTTGAGAGTGGCAACATGAAATGGCTGGTTAGATATTTTTATGAGATTAAGCCAGCTAAAGCTGTTCTCTGGTGCTATCTCATTTGGTATCTGGTTACCGTTTACTTCTACTTTGATTCATCTCTCAAACTTTGGATTAATTCATTAGGAATCAGTGCTGTTATTGGTACCGGATTAATCTTGAGTGTATCCTCTAGTAGAGATGGTCGACGTGATCACTGGCAACTATTTAGGCTCTATCTAATGCCGTTTTGCGTTTCTAGCTTCTCGGCTCTCATTAAAGATCAGGGCTTTCTGCTGATTGTGTCCCCTAATATTCGAGAAACGTTAATTACAATTATCTGTTGCACGTTATTTCTCTGTTTAGTGTTCGTAGTTAAACGTATAAAGCATCCATGGATGTGGCATCGCTAGGATCGTGCATTAAAAGACCTTCTGTATGAATCGTTTTTGGGGGCGTGAGTCGTTGCGCGGCTCCGCCGCGCAACGACTCACGCAGGAGGTCTGTTGATTCTAGGGCTTGTGTAAGCTCACTATCCCTAGTAGGCTGCGGCCTAAGTTCACAACCTATGTTTTGTGTGGGGTGCGAAGCACCCCACACAAAACATAGGTGATGGATTTCCGCCTCAGCGTACTAGTGTGTTTTTGTTGGCTATGGTGTGTGATGCATATAGCCAGCATAGCGATGAGTTTAGGCGTTATTGAGCAGGCACAAAATCATACCCAAAGCCTGAGCGGGAACCAGGAGCGACTTTTACCAGTTGCATGGGAAGATTGCGATCGCCCGATGCCAAAAAGCGGATGCTTCCGGTTGCCCCTTCAACGGCAAAGCTAGAGTTTCGAAGCGTTGTGTCAATACCTTCGCGAGTGGGATTGGCGCGCAATCCTTCAACAATGGCAATCACAGCATCATAGGCTGTTGCTGTACGCCAGTTAATATCTCCCCCCCAGAGTTGCCGGGCCGTTTTGGTGAATGGCGATTGAGCATTGGCCTGGATAATCCAGGGTACTGTAACGACCATCCCTTCGCTATTGGCACCGCCAATTTGCAACAACTTGGGGCTATAAAGGCCATCGCCACCCACCAGGGGCAACTGTCGGCGGTTTACCGCAACCATTTGAATCGCGGTATCGATGTTGCCAGAGTTGGTTAACAAAACCAGCGCTTCAGCTTGTTGCTGTTGGGCTGCCTTTACAGCATTCCCAGGATCAAACCCGTTACCTGTAATATCTACCTCTGATAGAATTTGCCCGCCGTCCGTTGCAAAGGCCGTAGAGAACTCGTTTTTAAGGGAGATGCTATAGTCGCTCTGGCCGTTGAAAAAGACGACAACGTTGCGCTGCTGTCCTGTATTCATTAAGTGTCGGGAAAGGGCCGTGGCGGTAAAGCGATCGCTCGGCACGGTGCGAAAAATATAATTCCCCTGCCCCGACAACTGGATGGAGGTACTGGTGGGAGAAATCATAACGAGTTTCCCCTCGTTATAAATGGGCGCAGCCGCCAGCGACGCGTTACTGCTGAAATGGCCAATAACCGCCAGCACCTTGGAGTCATCCACCAGGCTACGGGCAACGGTTTTCACCGTATCCAGATCGTCATCATCACTGGCAATGAGCACCCGCAAGGGAGTACCGTTGATGCCCCCTGCCTGGTTTACCTGATTCTGAGCTTGGGCAACGCCCCGCAGTATTTCCAGCGCTACATTAGTGACCGTGCCAGCCGGTACCGAAACGGCGATGGTGTAAGACGGGCCATCTCCAATCCGAGCATTATTCAGATAAATTAGGGCTTCAGGGTCGTTGGAGTTCTGTTGCAGTGAGGCTTCTAACAGACGTACGGCTTCTGAGTAGTTCTGGTTGGCGATCGCCGCCACCGCCGCTGTTTTGTCTTCAGACGCACCCTGGGGAAATAAGACTTGTTGTCCCAGGCTCAATCGTTGAGCAATGGGGGTATCGGTCCCGGGGGAAGTGCCCTGGTCTGGTGCATCGGGAGCCGTCGCCGTGGGTGAGGAGGGACGCAAGACATTTCCCACATTGAAGCGGCCCACAAACCACCAGGCTCCAGCCCCGATTAAGGCCAGGGTCACGAGCAGAGACAGAATCAGTGCAGGGGTTTCGTTTTTGTTTGCCACGGCCCGATTGCTACTACAGATACAGTTCTTGAAGTCATCATATCGCCATAGTACTCGACGGCTTAAGTTTGCGAAGGTTCGGAGGTGAGAGAACCCCCTCATGGGTTGATTTCCCAGTTATTCTCATGCTGAAATCCAGCCCGAAAACCGCTCGTCTCAGACAGCAGTTTCCGGCTTTAGAGCTGATAGACGGCCTCCACGGTGTCAAATTCTCGTGCCAAAAATGGTTGAGGAAACGAGATCCCATAGCCCTGAGCGTAATCAACGCCGATTTGTTTTAGCTTTTCGGTGATTTCGTCATTCTCGACGAATTCGGCAATGGTGAGCAAATTCATGGCATGGCCGACCTGATTAATGGCGTTGACCATGGCTAGATCCAGTACATCGGTCATCATATCTTTGATAAACATGCCGTCGATCTTGAGGTAATCTACTGGCAAAGTCTTCAGGTAGGCGAAGGATGACATGCCGCTACCAAAGTCATCCAAAGCAAAGTGACACCCCATGCGTTTGAGATCCTGAATGAGCGCAACAGCTTTTTTGAGATTGGCGATCGCTGCTGTCTCCGTCACTTCAAAGCAAATCATGCTGGGGGGAATCTGATAGTGGCTCAAGCGCTCACGAATAAAGTCCACCAGATGTTCGTCACTGAGGCTGGCTCCCGATAAATTCACCGCATAGATGCCATCAAGATGGCAGTATGGCCCCAGGGTCATCCCACTCCATCGTGGATCGGGTTGCTGCATACGGATGTACAGAGTCGCAAATAAGTGATCAATCACCCAACGGTCAAGCTTGGGCATTAGGTCATACCGTTCAGCCGCTGGAATAAATGCCATCGGAGGGATGGGCTGACCGTCCAGGCCTATCATGCGCAGCAGAATTTCAATGTAAGGTCGCGGTGTTGCCAATTGGCCCGATTGGATTGGCTGTACTCGCTGGTAATAAAGTTGGAACCGTTCCTCTTCGAGTGCCCGGGTGATTTGGGAAACCCACTGACGCTCGTTGCGCTGGCGCATCAGATCCTCGTCGTCTTGCCGATACACATGAATCCGGTTGCGGCCTCCGGCTTTGGCTGCATAGCAAGCAGAATCAGCCGCACTGAGTACCTGGGTATGGTTCTGAAAATTGTCATCAACCACTACCAGGCCAATGCTGACCCCGATGGTAAAAACCTTATCCTGCCAGGAGAAGCGGAAATTATGGACGCGATCGCACAACAGTTGGGCAATGTTCATCGCTGTTTCCGGAGAGCAATCCCATAGCAACACCCCAAACTCATCGCCCCCTAACCGAGCAAAGACATCGCTTTTGCGGACCTGCTCGTGCATAAGCTGAGCAATCAGGATGAGGAGTTCATCTCCTGCGCAATGACCGCAAGTGTCATTCACAATTTTGAATTGGTCGAGGTCGAGATAGCAGAAAACATGCTTCAGGTTGCTGCTATGGGCTGTGGACATGGCCTGTTGCAGGCAAACCTCAAACTCATGGCGGTTGATTAGCCCGGTTAGCGCATCGTGACTGGCCTGCCAGGAGAGTTTTTGGGAGAGGGAGAGAGCCTCTGTCATATCTCGCAGCACCAGCACAGCCCCAATAATGTCGCCCCCAAGGCGGATGGGAGCGGCCGAGTAGTGCACCGCAAAAGCCTGACCGCTTCGGGGATGCAAGGTGTTGTCATGGGTCAAACTCATTACGGGGCTGCCCTGAAGCACCTGTTGCAGGCAGGCAGGCACGATCTCCTCTCCCTCAATACTTCGCATCTGCAAAACTTGGGGTAACAGACATCCCACGGCAGTGGCTTCTTGCCATCCTGTCAACCGTTCAGCTGCCGAGTTCATGGCCTGAATTTGGCCTGCCGAGTTGGTTGTAATGACAGCGTCTTCAATGGATTGCAGGGTGATCTGGGCCAACTCCTTCTGGCATTGCAATTCCTCGGTTCTGACACGAACCATGGTTTCTAGATTGTTATTGAGATCCTGAAGCTGGGTTTGCTGAGTGCTTAGAACTTCGAGCATGTGGTTAAACGTTTGTCCCAGCATCGTCAACTCCAGTACACTGCCGGAGAAGTGGAAGCGAGCCTGCAAATTGCCCTGAGATACCGACTGGCTTAATTGAATGAGCTGCTGAACGGGTGCAAACAAACCCCATTGCACCAGGGCTTCCACCAGGGCTACCAGAGCGATGCCCACCAGTCCCTGCCGCAGAAGTCGGATTGTTACCGATCGCCAGACCTCCTGATACTCCCGCTGCCAGTTCACTCGCACCACCAGAGCCGCAGCCACCTGACCTTGCTGGTTGGTCAATGGGAGGGCATAGTTGTGGTAGTAGGGTTTGGGGCCAGGGGCCGAGGAGAGGCGGAGCGATCGCATGGCCTCTTCTGCCAGGTCTTGCCATGCAGCAGGAGAAGAAGCGCGATCGCCTTCGGTATCCCAATGGGAATCTCCCCGCTGACGGGCCAGCACGGTTCCCTCTGACCCGACCACCAGGACATCTACACGCCCCCCAATTACAGACAGCCGAGATAGGGCCGCTTCTACAGCGACGCGATCGCCCGTCTTGAAGGCGCGGTCTAAAACCAGACCGATGAATAGGGTTTCCTGGTGCCCAACCTCTCGCCAGGTATGGGCATGCGTCGCCGTGTCATGCATCGCATGGGTGAGTACAACAGCACCCCAGCTGCCCAAAAATGCCCCATAGGTAGCCAGAATCAGTGATTTTAGTTTGAAACCCGGTTGGAATACTGCCATGTCATGGTCGGGCCGCCTCTACAATGGATGGCTCGTAAAGGGATTGAGGGTCAAAGTCTGATAGGTTGGGATTCGTACTTTTCAGAAAGTCGTAGGTCGCTTGCAATTGTGCCGCAACGGTGTTCGGTCCGCCTTGGGGGGCAAACAATCGGTGGTTGTCTTCAAGCCGTAGAAAACGAATGCCATCGGCCTCGGCTTTAAGAGCTTCGCTGGGGCGATTGTTGATTGCCGAAAGTAGCTGCCAGCAGCGATCTGCTTCGGTTTCACACGTTGCCCGCATCTGATCCCAGGCTTCCACGAGCTGAATATAGGAATCTCGATTAGCTTGCAGTTTTGACTTGCGAACCACAAGTACATTCAGAATCAAATTGGGAAAATCTCGAGATGTGGTGAGAATGTGCATGTTGGGCAATGCCACTGCTGTGCTTAGGTTCGGTTCCCAGGTGACGACGGCATCAACCTGACCTGTTTCGAGGGCCTGGTTGACCTCATCGGCTTGCACATCAATATAAGTAATGTCATCCAGGGTTAACCCGGCTTTCTTTAGAATAGCCAACAGCAGGTAGTGGCTGGTGGCTCCCGTTTCTGCTCCAATCCGTTTGCCCCGTAGGTCAGCCAGGGTACGGATCTCCTTGCGGGCAACCATGCCATCGGCTCCACTCGATTCGTTATAGGCATAGATGACAGCCATATCGGGATCCGTGGCTGCCAGGTTGATGGCAACATCGAGGGTGAAATTTAAAACATCTGTGGTGCCATTGCGAAATGCCTGGACGATATCGTCTGATGTCTTGATCGCTGGTAGATTCAGATCCAAGCCATGGCTTTTGTCTAAGCCCAACTCCTGGATAGCAATGAAGCCCTGATCGCCGGGCCAATCTGTGGGCAGTAGAGTGAGCGATCGCGGTGCAGGGTGCACAAGTCGCGGAACGAGCGGCACTACCGCCAGGGACACCCCCACAATTAACCCCGTAATCAGGACGCGAGGTATCCGCACCACAGCCTTTCCTCCCAATGTTTAGTACCTGCTTGAACATTGGCCTGTTTATAGCGATCGCCCGGAGGACAACCTCCAATGCAATAGATTGGAACGCTTGAAGATTGCAGTTCCAATTATTGAACAGGTTTACCTGCTTCTCAATGGCTATAAAAAGGCAAATGCCTATTTTTAGAATTGCCAGAAGTGTGCATTAAATTCAAAAGCCATCACAAAACTTCAGCATTCCGGGACCAAGCCTGAGTAAGTGGTCATCGTTAACCATTTAATTTGAAGGCTATGTTGGCCACAATGCAGTCAGCATCGTCTTTTGGGTTATCTGTTAATTGGCTGATACCAAATCAATGTGAAGCTGCACAGAATGAGAGTTGCGGCGGGTACCCGCCGCAACTCTCATTCTGTGCAGCTTCATATAAAAACAGTATGAGCCACTTATTGTTTATTCACTCAATCGTTCTAGGAGTAGTTTCTACCAATCCCTGCTTTTTGGATTAACAGTGCAACTTAATGAAACAAGACCCAAAACTCATGCCTTAGTGTGGTAAGGAGCATGGTTTTTTGAATTTTACAGCGCTTTTCAAACGCTTAAAATCTGATTGTTTTTGTGAGAGCCATGTTCCGCGTGGCTCTCACAAAAACAACCGTAGCTGATTCAAGTGCAAAGCACCGTAGGTTTAATTGAGCTGGGTTATTCACCTTGACTAAATAATCACCCGAATGGGTGAAGTTCCCATTATTTAATCGCATTTTTCCGTATTGCTTTCAGGTTCTGTTGTAGTTCTAAAAAGTGTTTGAGAGTTGCACTAAAACAGAAGAATTCAGCCCTTTGAATTTAGTTTTCAAGAATGTTTATCCGTTCTAGTAAAGCTAGTTTCTTCTGTAGAGAGTGCGAAAAAGAATAAACTTTTCGGACACTTTTCTATCCTGATTATCGTTTTTGTTGAAAGGTTCATATTTATGAAAGCGAGAGCCCTTGTATTGCTGGCCATTGTAGGAGTTCTGTCTACTTCTTCGGTGGTGGCTGCCCAGCAAGCACGATTACCTCAACCCAATGCGAATGGTGACTACACAGCGCGTACCAGCCATAGTTCCTGGCAAGTAGTTGATCCTGACCCAAATGGCTTGAATTGTCGTTGGTCGAGCCAAATGCCTGCAGAATGGTATGCACCGGATGCGCGCCTTCCCCGCAGGGATGTGGTGAACTGGGGCGTTGTACGCCGTTTCGCGACGGGAACAGTATTAACTGCCAATACGACTCCCGCTGGATTTGCGACAATGACAGATTCCCGAGGGCTGCCTTGGCTTAAAGTATCGATCGGAAATAACGATCAGATTTGCTTAGTACGGGCGAATAGCCGATTTGTTCGTCCTCGGTAGGACGCGCTTTAAAGCTGGCTGAAAGGTTCATTTTTTCGTGCAGGAAGTGCACGAAAAAATGGCCTTTCAAGCAGGCCCTGAATCCATTTCAGTATTCAATTTGATGAAGTACAAAAAGCAGTGTGTGGTGCGTAGCACCACACACTGCTTTTTGTACTTCATCAACCTACATAATGCTGCCAGCTCAGCAAAAGAGAAGGATATGAATGCGGGAAAACCCCAAACGTCAGACTACGTTCCACGCCTTCTCTCATATCTCATTAGATTGGCAAGACGTATAACTTGCATAAAAAAATAAGTCTTAAACAAAAGAAAAAGCTGATGTTCCCGCCAGACCTGCGGAAGGCATCAGCATCTTGGACTTTGGAGCGGCCCAGCCTGAGAGAATGTTCAGATTAATGACCGTGGGCGCGAAGCACAGTTATTAACTTTGCATCGAATCGAACATTCTATAGTTGAAAGGTTGAAACATATGAAACAGACAGATACTTTACGGACTTAAGCATCCCTTGAACCAAAATATTCCAACCCTGTTCAAGAAGTTGTTTGAAACGTTTGAGAACGGATGAGTCTCTCTGTATAACACGCACGCTTAACGTTTCAAATACGCACTTATAGAGCGTAAGAAATATGGCCAAAATCGGCTGGAGTGATAGTGTTGGCATCAACTCCAACAAGGATTGCCAACGTTTCTCCGCCAAGTTTGATGCGGGTGTTGTCGCCCTGTTGTCGGATGGTGAGCTCGGAGAAGGCAATCTGTACCAGACCCAAGCGATCGCCCGCCCCAAAATCTACAATCTTATCTGTCCCAGTGCCTGCTTCCAGAACAAATACATCGGCTCCAGCTCCGCCCTTGAGCCTATCTCGGCCTTCGTTACCGAACAGGGTGTCATCCCCAGTCCCGCCAAGAAGCGTATCTCTTCCGGTGCCACCCCGCAGGATGTCATCCCCAGCACCACCCCTCAGGCGATCGCGGCCATCGCCCCCATAGAGGCGATCGCTCCCGCCACGCCCTAGGATTTTGTCATTTCCCTCGTCACCCCAGAGTAAGTCACGCTGCTGGCTCCCCCGGATCGTATCGTTACCCTGCCCACCATAAATGCCACTGCTGGTTGAGCCAGCCGTCAGCCGATCATTACCGGAAGTGCCTGTGATTAAGTTATCTACAACTGTGGGCATGTCATCTACATAGATGACATCGAGGTCAGAACCGGGTATTTCAGGCATAGGCCACGGATCTGTAGGAATGGGGTCATCGAGTCTGGGGCCTCTGGTCGTCGATCCGGGACGAAAGCCTGGAGGGAAGCAGATCAGCGGATCTGTAATGATGATTGAGGTCGTGGCCATAAGCTCAGCATCAGGGGTGGTAGCTCCCTCCTCGGGTGAATTGTCTGTTGCTTCGCCGCCTAAGGTTTGGAAGGTCTGAAATGTTTCAAAAACGCCTGAATCAACTGGCTCGAAAGCAACCCAATCATTTACCACCCAATCAATAGGGTCAATCCACTGAACATCAGTCTCTTCAGAGGAAGGGGAAAGCTCGCTAGATAGCGATGAGTCCGTGTTGGTTAAATCTAAGGCCATAAACTAATTCTCCATATGAGTGACGTGGACAGCACGGCCTATTGGAATCGCTGCCTCTAATAATCAGGATGCCCTAAAAACTTCACCCTAAAACAATTTAGGCTAAAACTTCATAGATCTGCAAGGTTTACCTAAAGAAATTTAGTCAAGCGCGACTATGATAGAGGAGTGACCTTAAGGCGGATACCCCACAGTCTGCCTTTCCCCTCAATCTCTGGGATGAAACGATGACAATTTCGCAGATCGCCGCGTTGCGCGAGCAGGCTGGCCTCACCCAGCGAGAATTGGCTCTGGCAGTTGGGGTTACTGAAACGACGATCGCTAACTGGGAGCGGGGTCGTAGCGGTTTGGATTGGATCGAACGGCTCATTCGCCTGTGCCGTACCCTCAATTGCAATCTCGAAGATTTGATTGCAGAGGAGGTTGAAGCAGAACCTTCTGAGCCAACGTTTGAAGAATTGCGTCAGATGTATCGGGAGGGGCGTCTGTCAGCTTTAAGCTCGTCTCCTGTGACACCCGATGCTCTGTGACATCAGATGCTTAAGCGGGAGAGGAAGCGGGCACACTAGGACATCAAAGGGGCCAGAGGCAGCGGTCTATGAAGCATGTTTTAGTGCGAGAACGCTTGATTTGGGAGGCACTGCACCAGGACGCCACGTCAGACTTTGACGTGCTATGGGAGATTTTGCAATCTCGCGAGGTGCAGGGCTATGTAACGGATGATGATTTGACGGCACTGTACCACCGACTGGCTCAGGAGCAGGGCTGTGGTCCGGCCCACCAGCTCACGAGCCAGTTTCGGAGAGTGCTCAAGGTCTATTCCCCTGACCGAGATGGGGCGCTGGATGTGGCGATCGCCCACCCTCACGACGATAATCCCCTTGAACCGACTGAAGACCTGCCGACCTTATCGGTCGCCAGCTTTCTGGAACGGTACGTTCTTTACCAGCTTTATCAAACCGATACCCCAGAAGTACCCCAGGGCGGATGGTACCGTCGATGGCGAGCTTCAGGGTTTGACCCGATGCTGCTGTGGCCTGTGGCTCTGGTGCTGGTTTTGCAGGAATTGCCTGCATTCCAACAATGGTTGCTGGCTGCGGAGATGATGCCCGGAGGGGACCGGCCTACAAATGGCTTGTTGTCAGGGGGATGGGCGATCGCCTCTTATCCCCAATCCGATGCAACAACTTCTGGCCCGGATGTCCGCTCGTTAAAGGATGCACCTCCCCGGGCCACCCAAGGGGAGAGCAACGAGCTCCCCTCATCGGAGGTTAACCTACCCTCCGATTCCACAACCCTGTCGGCGGATCCCCTATTAATTGCTCGCTCTGGTCCTTTGGCTGAGGTTCCACAGTTTACCTGGCGGGAAATCGTTATGGGAAACAGGGGGGGCGATCGCCTTCCTGATCCACCTGCCCCGACCGTTGTAGAACTGCCATCCCCACCGGTTAAGTCCAATGCCTCAATTCCAGTCGTAGAACCTGCCGCTGCTCCAGTTACAGTCGTCGCTCGGGCAAGCTCTACTCCGCAGGTGCGCCCGGCTGCACCCGTTGAACCGCAGAGGGTAGAGGGATTCCCCGCTCGGGAAGGCGCACAGAATCCAGGCGGAAGTTTACCAGTAGCTGGACCGGGTAATGGTGCGCCCTCCTCGGGCCAGCCTCACCCTCCGTCTCCTGGTGTCGGTCTGATGGGTGTAGGCTCAGGCTCTGCGTCTTCTCCCCCAACCTCGGGGGCTCCGATAGAATCGCTTCCTCCAGGGGATCAGCCGACAATGGCGACAGAATCGCCGCCCTCCGGGCCGTCATCGGGTTCCCAGGCACCGCAGCAGGAAACTGTGCCAGTATCATCTCAAGGCTCTGGACAGACCGATCCGCTTTTGGGAGATAGCGCGGCTCCTGCTCACAATTCTGCTCAGCCGTCAAATCCAGGGGTTACGGATGCGCTATTGAATCCTGCGCAGTCTGAAGCAGCTCCATCGAGACTGCCAATTCTACCTGAGAATTTTCTAAATCTAAACCCCCATCTTCCTTCTCAGACGCCTGCTCCAAAGAACTGGCAGCCTGTGTTGGATGCCGAGTTAGTGCATTCTGGTGTGGGGCGATCGCTGCTGTCGTCCTATCAAGAAACGGATCAACCCAAAACGGCCTTAATACTAGCTTTTGGGAATGGAAACGCCAGTCAAAACATTCTGGTTACCACTTAAAAAGTTAACCAGGGCTTCTCTGTTTTTATGAGGCTCTATAAGAATCTCGTCCAGCATGAAAGCGGGAATCTTGAGTGGGAAGTGCGGCTAGGCCACACTTCCTACCTAACCTCAGTTCGGGTTAAGGGCTTTTTCGAGTGCCGCGCTTCGCGCGGCACTCGAAAAAGCCCATTATTGCGTGCGCGTCGCGCACGCAATAATGGGCGGTTTGGCTTATCCCGAGCTGACGTTACCTAAAATTCCCGCTTTCATTCAACTTGTAATCTTCCGAGAGTTTTAGGTTTTTGGTGATTTTGCTGATTAGCCTCTTGCTTTAAGGCGGGGGGCAGAAGGCAGAAGGTTAGTTCTCCGTTAAATTGTCGACATTGCTTCTTTCCTTCTGTCCCAAAGTCTCTCTTTCCCCCGGTTTCCCTCGCCTTTCCTCCTTCTTCTGTCTTGCTATGAACATCCAACCCCTCATTCTTGGTATCGACATTGGTACCACCAGCACGAAAGCGTTGCTGTTTACAGCACGAGGCACAATCGTCGCTCACCATGCGATCGGCTATCCTTTGCTATCTCCAGAACCTGGCATTCAGGAGCAAGAACCCGAGGCAATTCTGGCAGCGGTGGTGGGATGTGTGCAGGCCGTCGCTCAGGCAAACCCTATCCCCCCTGACTTGTGGGTGGGTATGTGCTTCAGCGCGGCAATGCATAGTTTGATCGCGGTGGACGCTCAGGGATTACCCCTGACGCGTAGCATTACCTGGGCCGATCGCCGCAGCGCAGGCTGGGTCGACAAAGTACGTCTTGAGCACAACGGTAAAGAGATTTATCACCGTACAGGCACCCCCATTCACCCAATGTCGCCGTTGTTAAAGTTGCTGTGGTTGCAGCAAGAACAACCCGAGATTTTTCAGCGGGCAACCAAGTTCATTTCCATTAAGGAATATGTGCTGTACCACTGGTTTGGTGAGTATGTGGTGGATCACTCGATTGCCAACGCGACCGGGCTGTTCAATATGAAAGCGTTGGATTGGGATGAGGAAGCGCTGTCCCTTGCCAATATTAAGCCCGATCGCCTTTCTCAACTGGTCCCGACTACCCATGTGCTTAAGGGAATGAAAACGGACTATGCTGCCGCCATGGGAATTCCAGCCGAGATGCCTGTCGTTGTGGGGGCGAGCGATGGGGTGCTGGCAAACCTGGGGGTGGGGGCGATCGCCCCTGGCATCGTTGCAATTACCATTGGCACGAGCGGTGCATTACGAGGGGTTGTGGATCGGCCCGTCACAGATCCCTTAGAGCGGCTGTTTTGCTACGCTCTGACGGAGAAGCACTGGGTCATCGGCGGTGCGGTCAACAACGGCGGTATTATCTTGCGATGGGTACGGGATAACTTTTCGGCGGCAGAAGTGGCGCTGGCTATTCAAAATCAACAAGATCCCTATGAATTGATTACGGCCCTGGCAGCCCAGGTTCCTCCCGGCTCAAATGGGCTAATTTTTCATCCCTACTTAGCGGGGGAGCGATCGCCCCTTTGGGATGCCGATGCCCGTGGCAGCTTCTTTGGGCTGAATATGCACCACAGCCGCGCCCATATGATTCGAGCGGTAATGGAAGGCATACTCTACAACCTGTATGTTGTGATGCAGTCGTTACAGGATGCGGTGGGCCTGACACAGAGCCTGCGGGCCTCCGGTGGATTTGTGCGATCGCCCTTCTGGCGGCAAATGCTGGCGGATATTTTCAATCACGAAGTGGTCATTCCAGATAGTTATGAAAGCTCGGGTATGGGCGCTGCATTCCTGGGGTTGTACGCTCTAGGCTATCTACCCTCTTTGGAGGAAACGATGAGCTATTTTGAGGCGGTTGGTCACCATCAGCCTAATCCCGAGCATGTGGCTCAGTATCGGCGGGTGTTGCCACATTTTGTGCGTTTATTGGAGTTATTTAGACGGGAGTATGGGGCGATCGCTCAACTGCAACTCGACTTGTCTTAGGATCGCTACCAATTTGAACAGAACCCAGTGCAGATGTTTGTAAGGAAATAGCTCGTAGAGCCATTTCCTTACAAACATCTGCCTAGTACGCTGAGGCAGAAATCCATCACCTATGTTTTGTGTGGGGTGCGAAGCACCCCACACAAAACATAGGTTGCGAACTTAGGCCGCAGCCTACTAGTTTGGTCTTTAAATTAGTAGCGAAACAATAAACCCCGATTTTTTTGGAAAGCTCGACTACACCAAGCTTTCCAAAAAAATCGGGGTTTATTTTGTACGAAATCTTTAGCGTTGAAGGGGCGATTTTTGTGCAGGAGCTGGAATGACGTAAGTTTTGTGTGAAATAGCAAGGTGTGGGTAAAGAAAAACCGCTGCATCGTTCATGCAGCGGCTCTGCGTTGTCGGTCATCTTGTCTGAGGAGAGGAGGAAAGATCATTCTTGTTGGGACAGTACCAAACGCACTTCAGTCGGATATCGGGTGCGTTCTCGTTCAACCCATTTGTGGCTCAATGCTTAATGCAATCTGCAGTAAGTCGTGCCCCAGTACCGTAGTTGAGGAGCATTGTCGGGCAAGGGCATGTTGGTGGCCCGAAATTGAGTGGATACGCCCCGGTACTGGCCGAGCCCTTCACCGATAGGCACGTCGAAAGTCAATTCTGGAGAGTAGGCGATGCCACGGTAGGAAAGTCTCATAAGACTGGCTCTGGCGATTTCTGGGGGTGTTGATACCCATAACTTCCAGCCAGAGTCGCAGCATTCCAGAGTAATTTGAGTGTTCTTTCTCAATAGGTGGCTGTGAGCAAGGTCACTGATTTTTTCTCGGATTACGCCTTGTGTCTCCGGGGGGAAGAACAAGTTAAGAATACCGTTCATGCTAGAAGCTAGTACTCAGCGGCGGAAATCACTCCGTAGCTACAACGGATAGGAGCATGGGATTTCTTGAAGAGGGATGGAGGTTGTTAAAGGCCACTATCCGAGAATGGCACGCTAAACAAATTTCGGTGCTCGCTGCATCACTGGCGTATTATGCGATCTTTTCCCTGGCTCCGTTGATTATTATCTCCGTCATGATTGTGGGGGCCTTCTTTGGAGAGGCCGTTGCGGAAGGGGAAATTGTGGGGCCTATCCGCAGTGTGATTGGGGAGGATGGGGCACGTTTTGTGGAAGCGCTTGTTTACAATCTGCGCGAGGAGACAAGTGGAAGTAGTAATAGTATCCGTTGGATGATCGGTGTTGGTTTTCTACTATTTGGTGCATCGGGCTTTTTTGTGCAAATTCAAAATGCCCTGAATCGAATTTGGGAGGTTGAGCTAGAGCAAGGACGACAAGTACAAGTATTTTTTCAGAAGCGTCTGTTGTCATTCTTGATGGTTCTACTTATCTCAATTTTGGTCTTCTTATCTGTATCCGCGAATATTGTTCTGGCATATTTCATAGATATGTTAACGGGTGTCTCTCCTATGTTAGAGAGCTTATGGCAACCCCTTAGCTTTTTAATTACGTTAACAATCATCATTCTATTAATGACAAGCATTTATAGCATTCTTCCTGATGCGACAGTTGATTGGAAAGATGCGTTAGTTGGATCTGCCATTACAGCTGTTCTTTTCATGTTTGGGCAGTACTTATTTGGGCTCTTTCTGCGCCAAACTAACTTTGGTTCTGCCTACGGTTTTGCCAGTACGTTCATTGTTTTAGTGACCTGGATCTATTACTCAGCCCACATTTTCTTATTTGGAGCCAATTTAACTCAGGTATATGCAAAGAGATTAGGCCACGCCATTGTGCCCGAAGAAAACGCAACTCGGGCAACGAATGCTCAATCTAGTTAACCTTCAGTCGGGATAAGGGCGTTTTTGAGTGCGGCGCAACACGTGGCACGCAAAAACGCCCAATTTTGTGTGTACAAAAATGAGCGCTTCAGCCTTTAGGTTGAATTGAAGGAGCCGCAGGTCTTTAAAACCTGCGGCTTACCAATCCTTGGCGTTTTTGTTCACTACTCGCCTGTAATAGAGAGCTCTTCTACCCAGACGCGAGGAGCGATGCCGCCGCCCACCAACTCCAGATCTTTTTCGACGTAGAGGATGGAGTTAAGGACTTGGCGGAAGTCTCCTGCAACGGTAGCAGATTCGATACTCGTGCGTTTGCCATTCTCGATCAGCCAACCATCGAAGGGCAATGAGAAGGAGCCCTGCAAGGATTGTACTCCCGCATGGAGGGCTTGCAGGTCATCAATGTAGATGACTCCGTCCGCATCCTCCAGTTTGTATTCCTTGCTGGCGGGTTCGCCCTGGAAGATGTGATAGAAGTGGCGACCTACAGTGACTTTAGAACCCATATTGGCATGACCTGTGGGCTGGGCGTTCATCCGCTTGGCGGTGCCTGCGCTGTGCATGAAGTTGGCCAGCACGCCCTTCTCAATCAGAGCCAAGCGTCGGGTGGGAGTGCCCTCGCCGTCGAAGGTTTCGCCGCCGATGTTCTCAGGATGTAGAGAGTCGTCGTAAAGGGAGATCAGGGGGGAGGCGATCGCCGTCCCCAACGACTCCGATGTCGAAAGGCTCTGCTTATCCAAAATATTCTGAGCATTGAAAAGATTGGAGAATGCCCCCATCAGGCTCAGAATCGCATCAGGGGAGAAGACCACGGGGTATTTCCCTGTCTTAATCTTCTCGTAGGTGAGGTGGCTGATAGTTTTCTCAGCGGCCTCTTCCACACAGGAAGGAATGTCTAACCCTTCGACATTACGGGCAACGCGGAAAGCTCCGGCGCTGCGAGGCTTTTTGCCATCCTGCTCGGTTTTGCTGTAGAGGTAGATGGAAGCGGCCGAGCGAATATCGTGGCGGCGCGCCCCATCACTATTGAGGTAGAAGCGATCGACATCCCGTTGGGAAAGACCATTGTAGGGAACGGAGGTGATAGCGGGATGGGTCGCCATCAAGTCTTTTTCAGCAACGATGAGCTTTTCGATCAGCTCGGCCACAGCGGATTGAGGGGCTGTGTCTTCTCCAGTGACATTGATGGGAGCCGTTGCTTCAGGGCTGAAGTCGGGTGAGTTTTCTTTAATGCCAAATTCGCTGGCTTCGTAGGCCGTCTTTAGGGCCAGTTCCAACCCAGTGGGGTCAATTTCGCTGGTGGAGGTGACACCGACAGTGCCATCGCCATTCCACACCCGCACCGTCACGCTGGAGCGGTTAGAGGCTTTTACCTGCTTAGGTTCGCCGTGATCCACCTGAACGCTGGTTTCATCCACAGACGCACCATAGATGTCGTATTTCTGAATACCAAGGCGATGGGCCGCTTCTTGAACCTGAGTCGCCAGATTATCGATGTTGGTGGGCATAGCTTCCAATGCGAGCAGCAATTTCGAGTGTATCGCGTTCGCCTAAAAGGTGTCAGCGATCCCGGTACGGGACAAAACTTCTGAACCCAGATTTTTTCGTGACTGAAGCTAAGCCCCAGCGAAAAATTTTGGTTTTAGGAGATTTCCAACAATGAAATTACCCCCAGGATGTTGGTGCTTTGCCCGCGAAGCGGGCAAAGCACCAACATCCTGGGTAGATTCTTATGCAGAAACCTCCTTAGCGCAGAATATGCGGAGGACAAAGTTCATCAGGTCGTTACCAAAGGTTTGGTCAGTTCCTTTATGCAGAGGAATCTTTCCATCTGGGAACTCTAAAGTGAGGGGTGAGTTTGATGCTAACAGGCTCCGATTGAGGCTGCATAAGCAAATCACCGGGCCTTCCAGAGCGGCTAAACCGGGCTTAACTCAGAGCTCCTCGCAACCTGACAGTTGTGCAGATGACCATATTGAAGTCCTGATTCTAAGCTGTTTGCTGATGCTGCGACGTTTTTACCTGCTGATCCTGTTTAGCCTTGCCCTGGGGCTGGCATTGATGAGCCGAAGTCTGCCTCAAAACATTCCCGTAGATTTAGAGCAGGTAGCCGCGCAGCCCGCTGCCATTCTGGATGTAGAAACGTTGCCCGATTCGGCCCCCTATATCTGGTGGGAAGCAGAAACCCCAACCGATACCAACTTCCCATCTCGAAATCCCTTTGCACCGAATGGCCTGGAAGAAGCCCTGGTGTTATCCGACGGTAAGTGGATTGGAACCGATGGCGATCGCCCCCAGCCCCTCTTCCTCTCCTATGACATCACCGTTCCGGAGGTGGGGAATTACTACTTCTACACGCGCAAATTTTGGCAACATGGTCCCTTCCGATGGCGCTGGGATGATCAGCCCTGGACTACGGTTGGCCGTGGCTTTCTCATGGATGAGTCTCCCATCCGACCCTATGTGGTCGCAAACTGGGTTCCTCTGGGAGCTGTCCCTCTGACCGCTGGAACGCATACTTTGCGGGTAGAGCTCACAGAGAACCGTGGCCCTGCTGCCTTTGACTGTTTTGTGCTGAGCCAGAGTCCCATTTCGGCGCGGGGCAAGCTGAAACCCGATCAGCGATACATTGCCGACATTCCTAGCTGGGCGGTGTTCGATCCCGAGCCAGATACGTTTGCAGCCAGCCCAATTGATTTGCGATCGCTCAACGAACCATTCGCCGGAGCAGAGGGCTGGATTCAGGCCCAGGGAGAATCGCTGATTCATGAAAGAACCAGGGAGCCTGTGCGGTTTTGGGGGGTAAACGTGGGGCCGGATGTGTTGGCCCTGGATGCCGATTCTCTGGCGCATATGGCACGGTTTTTGGCAAAGCGGG
Organism: Leptolyngbya sp. PL-A3; assembly: GCF_039962325.1. Classification (NCBI taxonomy): domain Bacteria; kingdom Bacillati; phylum Cyanobacteriota; class Cyanophyceae; order Leptolyngbyales; family Leptolyngbyaceae; genus Leptolyngbya; species Leptolyngbya sp. PL-A3. The sequence continues at coordinate 21,996 of NZ_JAMPLB010000010.1, read as the reverse complement.
GGGTCAACATTGTGCGGTTCCACGGACCGTTAAATCCGTCGGATCGCTTGGTGCTGGAATCGGAGAAGCGCGATCGCCTCTTCACCCTGGTGGAGGCTCTGAAGCAGGAGGGAATTTACACCTCCCTGTCGATTTATTTTCCCCTCTGGTTCAAGTTCCCGGAAAGCGGTGGACAACCACCGTTTGCGCTGCTCTTCTTTGAACCCACGTTACAAGCTCAGTACCGTACCCTCTGGCACGATCTGCTCACAACACCTAACCCTCAAACCGGATTGTCTCTGGCAAGGGACCCCGCCGTAGCTTCACTGGAGCTGATCAACGAAGATTCCCTGATGTTCTGGACGTTTGACCCCAATCGTCTGCAACCACGTCCTCGGGAAGAATTAGAGCGGCAATTTGCAACATGGCTGCGCGATCGCTACGGTTCTCTAGATGCGGCGTTGACGGCCTGGGGCGGTGCGGCAACATCAGCCCGAGTGGCTTCGGATCGAGTGGCTGTGATGTCGGCAGGGGAGGTCGCCTCCCGTCCCGAAAGTCAGCGTCATCAGGACACAGCAGCTTTTCTGACGGATGTGCAGCAGCGATTTTTTGATGGCACGACCCGCTATCTCAAAGAGGAGCTGGGGTATCGGGGTCTGGTTACTGCTTCAAACTGGATTACGGCGGATGCTCGCCGCCTGGGACCGCTGGATAAATTCACCAACACCGTTGGAGATGTGATGGATCGCCACGGTTACTTTACGGGGCTACATGAAGGAGAACGGGCCAGCTATGCCTTGTCAACGGGCGATCGCTACCAGGATCGCTCGGCACTATTGCTGAAGCGGCCCCAGTGGGAGACGCCCCGTGACTTAAACCTGCCCATCATGGATTTGCACTACAACCACAAGCCCTCCACCATCAGCGAAGTGAACTGGTCGATGCCCAATCGTTTTCGGGCTGACTTTCCCGTTATGGCCGCTGCCTATGGTGCCCTGCAGGATACGGATGGGTTCTTCTTCTTCTCCACCAATCGGTTGGAGTGGGATTCGTCTTTAGGAAAATTCAGCATTGCATCGCCTGTCGTTATGGGCCAGTTCCCGGCGACGGCGCTGATGTATCGCAAGGGAATGATTCAGCCAGGGGATGCAGTGGTGAATTTGGAGCGCAGGCTAACGGATTTGCGGGCCTTACGAGGGGCCCCCATTGCTGCGCCCCAAAGCCTGGATGAACTCCGAGCCGCAGATGTTCCGGAAGGGCAGTCACCCGCTGCTACCCCCCCGGAAAGCATTGATCCGTTGGCGTTTTTTGTGGGTCAGGTGAATTTAAACCTGGATGCGGAATACAACCAGACGGGAGTTGTGAATCTGAACCCGTATCACGATCGCGAGCGCCAGCGCATCCACAGCAGTAGCGGTGAACTGACCTGGGATTATGATGATGGCCTGGTGACCATCGATGCACCTCAGGTGAAAGGGGCAACCGGCTTTTTGCACCATGCAGGTGCCTTGCGGCTCGGCCCGCTCGCTGTGGATACGTCTGTGGACTATGGCTCGGTTTTACTCGTTGCACTGGATGACCAGCCCCTGAACCGCTCTCAAAATATGTTGTTGCAGGTGATGTCTGCCGACGAGAATTTTGGCTGGCGTACAGAGGCAATCGAGGGTAAGAAGACGCTTCAATCGGTCGGGTCTGCACCGCTTGTGGTCCAGGAGATTCAGGGGCAGGTCGCGCTGCGCCGACTAGATGCCGGTCAGTTATTAGTTACGGCACTAGATGCCAACGGGGTGCCGACCAATGTGGTGGGCTCGGGCGATCGCTGGGAATTACAACCCAGTACGTTTTATTACTGGATCACTCGGCGTTAGTCAGCGTATTGTGGATTTCTAAGTAGCGACAGGCACCATCGCCCATCTGTTTAAGATTGGGCTCAATCTTTTTGCCCAGAAAATCTTCAACGATGCCACCCACCATGCCTGCAATGAAGGATGGCACTTCCCGAATTTGGCGGGAGTCGATGCGCAGTTCTCCCTGGCTTTCGACTACCGTGCCCGAACCATCTTCAAGAAAGCGGCTGATGCCAGAGCAAAAGACCGCTTCGGTGTAAGCATGGGTCTGAATTCTCCAGGCGTTGGTGAACTGACGTCCATCCCAAAGACCGTGCTCTGTCCAGGACAACATGGACTCATTCAGCACAGCCCGAGCTGCGGCTGGAATGTCGCCACCGCCATGCCATAGGTTGACCAGCTCAATGCGATCGCCCGTTACCTGCCGCGATTGCTCAATAACCTGGCGGATGTTGGGCATATAAGGCACCAGCTCCCTCAGGCGATCGCGATAGGTGGAGAACACAACGGCTCTGGGAAATGGCAAATAGGTACGGGTGGAAATTAGCATGGCAGTGTGTGAAATACCACTTCTATTCAACGCTCTTTGGGTAGATTTGAAACCTGGAAAAGGGCAGAGATAGCCGATCTTGCGCCGTACTCATGCTTTCAATTTTGCAGATCAAAAGCTGACTATAAAGAGTATCTAATTGATGGGCGCGCTTAAAAATACTGTTCAGTTTCTTAATAAAACGTTGATATAGAGGCTCAAATGTCTTTGCAAGGCAGGATTGTCACCGAACTGCGCCATTTAGCAACGAGTGCAGACCTCCTGCATCAGTCGTTCTAAAGGGCGCGACTGGCAGGGCAGCTTCAAGTCCCAATTCATGCAGGAAGTTCTGTATCGCAGGGCTGTTCTAAGGAATTACCCCATGTGTATGTTCCTGTGGGTGGGCGATCGCGAAAGATCTGCCACTGGGATGAATCTAGCCTGATTCATCCGACACTACGCTCAAGGCAACATTCCCTCTACAATGAGAAGACGCTTCATAAAGCGTTATAAATTTATTTGTTTAACTCGGTGCATGGCAAGCGACGAACAAATAGGGCTTTTTAACCTGTCGGAATCCTCTACTCCGGCCAGCTTTGATCCCGATACCATCCCGACCAGCGCCAAGGTGCCCATCCCCCCCGGCACCTATGACTCTATGGAGCAGATGTCGGTACACTGTAACGTCTGCCAGCGCTGCGAGTTGGCTGCCGGACGCACCCACGCGGTGATTGGGCGGGGCAGCGTAACGGCTCCCATTATGCTTGTGGGAGAAGGCCCAGGGCAGTTTGAAGATGAGTCGGGTATCCCCTTTGTGGGCAAGTCGGGGCAGTTGCTCGACAAGATTTTGGAATCTGTGCGGCTTACGGAAAACGACGTCTTCATCTGTAATGTCGTGAAGTGCCGCCCTCCGGATAACCGCAACCCCTCCATCCAGGAAGCAGAAGCCTGCAACGGTTATCTGCGGGAACAGATTCGCATGGTCGACCCCAAAATCATTTTGCTGACGGGGGCGGTTGCCATGCGTACCCTCCTCGGCATCCGCGAGGGCATTACCAAGGTGCGGGGCCAATGGTATGAGCGCGAGGGCCGCTTCTACATGCCTATCTTCCACCCGGCCTATTTGCTGCGCAACCCCTCTCGTGAGAAGGGAAGCCCTAAATGGCTGATGTGGCAAGATGTGCAGTCAGTTCGGACGAAGCTGGACGAAATTCAGACAGCTGCGTCATAAGCATCGGTAGCGTTCTAGATGTGTGACGAGGGTATGGTGGAAGGGGCACTTCGTGCCCCTTCCACCATACCCTCCTACATTTGAAACAACCCAAATGCTCTTTTCGGCTTACGGCGAATGTCTGAGAGAGCGATTTTGACGAAGGTCGGTGTACCTCAATAGGGGGCGATCGCTCACCTCCCAAAGTGGATGGAGTATCCGATTTAACCGATTAGGATCGGTTACACTCGCTTTAATTGGGTCGCAGGAGCGCGAGGAATCACCTCGCTCCGGTTATCAATTTACGCTTCATCCTCTTTGCCCTGGCCTGCTTCCTTGGCCTTAATCTATGGTCAATCCCTCCCCATCTTTTCACGCTTATTCCCGTCCCTTACGCACGTCAGAGACTCATCCTATTCACGTCGACTTTCTGACGCCAGAGGCCACAGGGCTGTCAGGGCAGATCGGTATGACCCTGGCCCCCGGCAAATGTAACCATGGCATGGCTTACCGCTGGATACGAGACCTGGACCAGGATCTTGCACGCCTGCAACAGGTTTATGGAGTGAATGTGCTGGTGACCCTGCTGGAAGCCCATGAGATGCCACAGTTGCAAATCGCCGGCTTGTTGCATGAGGTGGAGCGGTATGGGATGCGATCGCGCTGGTTCCCCATCCCTGATTTCAGCACGCCGCCTTCTCTGCCCGAGTTTGCAGGGCTGGTGCACGATATCTTGACACTGGCTGGTCAGGGAGAAACCGTAGTGATTCACTGCAAAGCTGGGCTAGGGCGGAGTGGTCTGGTCGCAGCATCCTGCCTGGTGGCTCTGGGCCATAACTACAAAGAGGCATTCTTGCAGGTACGGCGGGTGCGTCCAGGTACCATCGAAACCCCGATCCAGGAAGCTTATGTAGAATCCTTTGCTAACTTTTGGAAAGTTGATTCGCTTTCCTAACCACATCCCATAACATTAGTTCGGATAGTTTTTCTGAAACCCTTGATTTTGCGTGCGCTTAGCGCACGCAAAATCAAGGGTTTCAGAAAAACTGTCCAGAGTATTGCCATAAGGGACTTGCGGTTAAATAAAATCCTGAAGAAGGGGAGCATTCTCCTTCTTCGGGATTTTGCTTCTTCTGGAACCTTCCTCTGAAAGATGGCGTGCAGGTCATAGCTACAAGGATTTCATCATGGGCATTATTTGGGACGTATCTAGGTGCTTCTGCCCCATCTAAAGCGTTCTTGTTAAGTGTGATGGAATCCCTCCGCTCAACAAGAAATATGTAAGTCCTAACTAAGAGACAGGCGATCGCAAGCAAAAGGCACTATCCTGAATGCAGCTTGCTGGCGGGATGATTTCCCACGGGCATGGGGTGTTTTCTGAGAGTTTGTCCCTGGGGCACTTTTGGAGAGTACTGAGATTTTCCAACGTAATAAGTACCGTACACAGATGATGACCTTTGGTGCATGGTTGGGGCTGGTGGCCCTGGTGGTCTCGCTCTATATCCTCTGGCAGATTCGACAGTTGCTCCTGTTGGTGCTGGTGGCTGTCGTATTTGCCACAGCTCTCAATCGCCTGGCCCGTCGCCTCCATCACTGGGGCATTGGACGGGGACTCGCTATCTTTCTGTCAATTGGCGGCACGCTGGGGTTGCTGGTTCTGTTTACGGTGCTGATTGTGCCGCCGTTTCTCAATCAGTTACAGGAACTCACTCAGTTGGTGCCCCGCGGCTTAGGGCAGCTAGAGGTCTGGCTGACTCGGTTACTCGCCCAGCTCCCCGGCGAAGCGGTGAACCTGTTACCCAGTTTCGATACCTGGTTGGGCCAACTCACGCCTCTAGCGTCGGACCTCGCGAATAACTTCTTTCGCCTGTTTTCTGGCTTCTTCAATGTCACCCTCAGTACCCTGCTGGTGCTGGTGTTGACGCTCATGCTTACCCTGAATCCCACCGCTTATCGGCAGGGATTTGTACGGTTATTCCCAGCGTTTTATCGGCGGCGTTTTGACGAGATTCTGACCTACTGCGAAGAAGATCTGGTGGGATGGATCATCGGTATTCTGATCAACATGGTGGTGATCGGCACTACCAGTGGGATTGTGCTATCGGTACTGGGGGTGCGGCTGGTGCTGGCTAATGCTTTGCTGGCGGGGCTGCTGGAAGCGATCCCGAACCTGGGGCCAGTTCTGAGTACGGTGGCACCGACGGCGATCGCCCTGCTCGACGCTCCCTGGAAAGGACTGGCGGTGGTGTTGGCCTATCTGGTGATTCAACAGCTGGAGCAGTTTGTGTTGGTGCCCGTGGTCATGGGGCAACAGGTTTCACTGCTGCCGGCTATTACCCTGCTGGCCCAATTGGTTTTTGCCTCATTTTTTGGATTTCTCGGTTTATTTTTGGCTATCCCGCTGCTAATTGTGGTGCGGATCTTCATTCGAGAAATTTTGATCATAGATGTATTGGATCGATGGACGTTATCCCCTGGTTTGAGCCGTGTTATTGGACGGCCCGCCGTGACAGAGACTGTGATCACTGGCCCGGCAAACCCAGAACCAACGGAACCTTTGGGGTCTTCTAAAGCAGAAGGACCGATAACCCCTCCCGAACCCCCACCCCCACCTCCTCAGGTTTAATAGACCTCCTGAATGAATCGCTGCACGGCGAAGCCGTGCAGCGATTCACCCCCTCAAAACTGATTCATGCAGGAGGTTTAATGGATTAATGGTTAATTGCCGCTGCTTAGTACGAGTACTCGGCGGCTAAGGCTAACTCATGTTTGGTGAGATGCAAAGCGCCCCACCAAACATGAGTTAGCCCGGAAATCAACCTGTTTGAAGTTTCAAACACTGGCTTACTCCTTTTATAGTTTGGGTTGTTAGCTACCTTTCCCATCCCTTCTCCATACCCTCCTTGCTCCTATGGTTGCTACCCTTGCCCTCATTGCTCACGATGCGAAAAAAGACGAGATTGTTAGTTTCGCTCAGCAGCACAAGCCCATTCTCAGTCGCTATCGCCTGATTGCCACAGGCAACACAGGCCAACGAATTGAGCAAGCGACTGGACTAACAGTGGAGCGTATGGCCTCGGGGCCGCTGGGAGGTGACACGCAGATCGCCGCTGAGGTGGTTTCGGGTCATGTGGTACTTGTGGTGTTTTTGATGGATCCCCTCTATGCCCAGCCCCACGAACCCGATATCCAGGCCTTGCTACGAGTCTGCAATGTAAATGACGTACCCCTGGCGACCAATCTTGCGACTGCCGAGATTCTCGTCTCAATGTTGGGCAAAAAGTCTATTGCAGACTTGATCTTCAACCCCATGTCGGGTCAGGGCAATGCTGATCAGGAATTGAGTATTATCCGGCAGTTTTTGGATCCCCACTTCCATTTGCGGGTGCATGAGATGCAGGATGGGATGGATATTGTGGAAGTTACGAAGGAGGCGATCGCCAACGATTCCAGTCTGGTCATTGCCTCGGGGGGTGATGGCACCGTATCTGCGGTAGCCGGAGCGTTGATCAACACGGATATCCCCCTGGGCATTATTCCGCGAGGCACGGCCAACGCCTTTGCTGCTGCCCTGGGAATGCCTCGTCTTGCCCCCATTCGCAATGCTTGCCAGACCATCCTCAACGGCCACGTGCGTACGGTGGATGTGGCTCGGTGTAATGGTGTACCCATGATTTTGCTGGCCGGTATTGGGTTTGAGGCCGAAACCGTCGAGCTAGCTAACACTTCCTTGAAGGATCAGTGGGGGGCATTGGCTTACCTGGTGGCAGGTTGGCAAACGATCGATAAACAACAGTCCTTTGAAACCCGCATCGAAGCGGGAGGCGAGGTTTACACCTTTGAAGCGGGCAGTATCACCATTGCCAATGCCGCCCCGGCAACGTCGGTGCTGGCTCAGGGCGGTGGCCATGTAGCTCATGATGACGGCAAGCTGGATATTACTATTGCCTCTGCGGAAACCCGCCTACAGGGTGTGTCCACCATGCTCCGCATGTTTGGTGCGGCGATCGTAGGGACGGGAGTAGAGCAGCAGAACGTCGTTCATATGCAAACCGATCGTCTGACTGTGATAACGGAGCCACCCCAAAAAGTAGTGCTAGACGGAGAAATGATTGGAACGACCCCCGTAGAGGTGGTTTGCATTCCCGGCGGCCTCAAAGTGCTTGCTCCGCCAGCGGTGACCGATAACCAGGGCAACTCATAAAGCGTTTTTATGTACGGTGTGGTGTACGAGGCGCGCCTACACCACACCGTACGTTCTAAAAGCGTGTGCATAGCAAAGACCTGGTGTTCTAAGAACACCAGGTCTTTGCATGTTGAACGGTAACCCTAAAACTTTCGAGTCGGAGCTTCCTGGGGCCCTACCTTTGGTAGCCGCAGCCTTCCTTGTCCCATTACATCCTCATGCACGACGATGTAGAAGCAGGGGATGAGAAATAGCGTCAGCACAGTGGCGATCGATAGCCCTGAGAACACAACGACCCCTAGAGGCTGTAGGAATTCAGAACCTTCACCCCAGCCCAAGGCCAGAGGAAACAAACCCACAACCGTTGTAATCGTTGTCATTAAAATGGGACGCAATCGTTCTGATGCGGCCTGGAGTACGGCGCTGCGATGATCTAGACCATCCGTTTCGCGTACCTGATTGGCCCGCTCAATCAAAATAATGGCATTGTTGACCACAATTCCCACCAGCAGGACGGCACCGACTACAACCATGGCCCCGATCGCCGTTTGAGTTAGATACAGCCCAAAAATGCTACCGGCCACGGCCAACGGCACCGTCAACATAATTACCAGCGGGTCAAGCAACGAGTTGTACTGCACCGCCATCACAACAAACACCAGGAATGCTGCCAAACTCCCCAGCATAATCAATGCATTGCGAATTTCCCGATTGGTCGATTCGCTGGCACTCTGGAGCCGGCTTACCCCCTGCGGAAGTTCCAGGCTATCGATGGTGGCATTGACCTGAGCGATCGCATCCCCCAAAGGCGCACCCTCGTTTAGCGTTCCCTCAATCAAAAACACCTGCCGCTGGTTAATCCGCTGGATTTCCCCTGGGGCAACACCCTGTTCCACGCGGGCCACATCCCCCAGTCGTACCCATTGATTGCCATTGGTAAACAGGGGTAGCTGACGCAGTTGTTCCGGTTGTTGTAGACGATTGTTGGCGAGCTGAACGCGCACATCGACGAGGCGATCGCCCCGTTGCAGCTGCGTTGGCACCGATCCCTGGATAGCGGTTTGTACCGTTTCCCCAATATCCACAGCAGTAAGATTGAGCTGGGAAGCGCGTTCCCAATCAGGGCGTACCTGCACCTCTGGCTGAGGAGGGTCGGCATCCGGGCTAAAGCGGGCCAGTTTTACCCGTTCATCCAGGGCAGCCAATACCTGCTGCCCGGCCTGTTGGAGGGTTTCGGCATCGGGTCCCTGGAGTTGAATGTCAATGTCTGCTCGTACCGGGGAGTTATTGAATGACAAGCCGCGTACGTTTTCGGGGGTGACACGTAGGCGCGTATCCACCAAATTGAACTGGGCCATTTCCCGGTTCATGCGCTCCACAAAGGCTTCTAGATTTGTCCCCGGCTTTAGGCTAATGGTGCTGCTGGCCCGCAGAATGTTCTCGCTGGTGCTGCTGCCAAATAGGCCGCCGCCCGAGGTGCTAAACACATAGGCCACTTCGGGTTGTTGAAGCAGCAAGTCATCAACTGCGGTCATCACCTTCCGGTTTTCCTCCAGGGAAGTGCCGGGAGGAAATTGCACCCGCAGTTGAGCCTGTCCAGTGTTGATGCGAGGCAGAATTTCTTGGGGAAGCTGCCCTCCCAGGAAGGTACTGCCGCCTCCCAGAATCAGGATGGCGATGGCAATCACCCACCATCGATGCTGCAACACTCGAGTCAGCAATTGCCCGTAACGGCGAGTTACGCCCTCCAGCCGCAGACGAAATTCACGAAATAGCCATCGATTGCTTATGCCGCTAGTGCGGGGAACGGCCAGGAGGCGGGCGGCGATCGCCGGAACCACGGTCAGGGCTACCAGCAGGGAAGCGGCAACGGCAAAACTAATGGTCAAAATGAGGGGGTTAAACAGCAGAGCGAAGAATCCACCCAGGAGCAAGAACGGCACCACGGACACCAGATTGGTGGTAGTAGATGCCAGCAACGCCGATTCCAACTCACGGCTGCTCTCGGTCGCGAGTTCTATTGCACTATCCGAAACGGGTGGAGTAGAGCCGTTGACATCACTGGACGCATAGGCCGCTTCCAGGGAAAAGCGGCGGGTCATGTTCTCCAACATCACGATCGCGTTGTCCACCACAATTCCCACCCCCAGGGCCAGCCCACCCAGGCTGAAGATGTTGAGGGAGAGGCCAAAAAAGCCCATCAACACAATGGCTGTAAGACTGGCTAGCGGAATCGCCAGCACAATGATGAGGGTCTGACGCAGGGAACCCAGGAAGAAGAGAACCGCGATCGCCGCCAGCAATGCCCCCGTTAACCCTGAACTGGTGACATTGGAAATCGAGTTACGGATAAAAACTGATTCATCCAGGGTGGGGGTTAGCACCAGATCTTCTGGCACCAGGCCAGAGGTTCGCAGGAATTCTAGCCGTGCTTTTACCCCGTCTACGACTTCTATCGTGTTGGCTTCGGGCTGTTTCTGAATGCTCACCTTGACCGCAGGTTGACCATTCAGGTTCACCTGCACCCGCTGTTCCTCGGTACCATCCACCACCTGGGCAAAGTCGCGCAGGTATACTCGCCCCAGGGCGGGGCTGGCTTCATCGGTGCCAAAGCCCAGGCTTCCAGCTGCCTCGAAGCTGATGTTCTCTAACTCCGCTGCGTTTTGAAAACGGCCCACAGTACGAGTAAGGGTTTCATCGTCGGTTCCTTCCAGACGGCCTCCAGCAGTGTCCTGGTTCCGCTCATCGAGAGCATCCAACACATCGTTAAGCCCTATGCCCAGGGCCTGCATTCGGTCGAGATCCAGGTTCACCTGCACCTCTTCCTGCACTCCACCCGATACATCGACACTGGCAACCCCTGGCACCACCGTTAATTCTCGGGCCAGTTCTTCATCGGCGAATACCCGCAACTCCACATCCCGCAGCGATGGCGAGGAAAGCGCAAATTCGTACACAGGGAGCTGGGATGGCTCAAACTTGAACAGGCGAGGTGGCTCAAGACCGGCCGGCAGTTCGCGCAAAGCCCGGTTAAGAGAAGCCGTAGCATCATTCAAGGCCTGATCGATGTCGCCACCGGGACGGAAGTATAAATCCAGACTAACCTGGCCCTCTCGGGTTTCTGAAAACACTTGCTCTACGCCATCCGTCGCTACCAGAGCTCGTTCCAGAGGGCGGGTGATTTCGTCTACAGCGACGGTGGGATCGATGCCGGGGGAAGTAACCCGTACCCCAATGCGGGGATAAGTGATGGAAGGCAACAGATCGACTGGAATTTGAACCAGGAAGAAGAAACCCAGAAGCAGAACCGTGAGGGCCAGCATCAGGGTGCCAATGTGCCGCCGAATTGCGAGGGTACTAAGACTCATTGAGGTGCGGGTGAGGAAGTTTCCGAAAGGAGACTGAGTTTTACGGACTGGCCATCGGAGAGAGGGCCACTGCTGCGCGTCACTAGGGTTTCTCCCGGTTTGAGGCCACTGAGAATTTCGACATTGCCGTTGGCGCGATCGCCTACTTGTACGGTACGGGCCACCACTTTAGGCGATTCTCCCGACTGATCCAGCACAAAAACCGTGGGCTCTGGCGCTTCCCCCAACTCCAGGGCTTGTTCAGATACCACTACCCGAGTTTGCGGACCACTCTGAAAGGTCACTCGGGCCAATAACCCACCTGTGATACGGCGATCGCCATTGGGCACATAAATTTCCACCGGGACCAAGCGGGCCGCAGCATCAGCCGCAGGAGCAATGCGGGCCACTTGACCGCTAAAGGGGCGATCAGGAAAGGCGTCAAGCCGCACCTGCACCGATTGACCCACCGTTACTCTGGATAATTCCAGTTCTGAGACGGGTACGACCACCTTCACGCCACTGAAATCTCCCAATTGCACCACTTCTTCTCCAGGGCGTACCAGATCGCCCGGTTGGCGCAATCGTTCTAACACCGCCCCATTAATGGGAGCTTTCAGAGTGGAATAGGCTCGGCGTTGGCCGACTTCTGCCACGGTTGCTTCCTGAGCAACGACTTGAGCCTGGGCCGCTCTGACGGCTTGCTGGCGTGTACGAACTTGCTCTTCGGCAGACCGTAATGCTTGCTCAGCGGCTAAACGCTCAGTTTGGGCTTGCTCGGCCTGTTGTGTTGTCACCGCTCCATCGGTCGCGAGTTGCTGAAAGCGCTCGGCGTCGGCGATCGCCTGCTGCAACTGCACGCTGGCCTGGGCAGCCTGGGCTTGAGAGTTGCTGACCTCTGCCTGGGCCTGGGCTACCGCAGAACGACGAGAAGCCAGTTCTGCCTCTGCCTGGCGTAGGGAGGCGACCAGGAGGCGATCGTCAAGTTGCCCCAGGGCTTGACCCTGGCTAACGGTATCCCCCACATCTACAGCCAGGTTTAAGAGTTGGCCTTCTGTCTGGGCTCGTAGGGCTACGAGTCGGGCGGGTTGGGTTGTCCCTGTAAATTCTTTAGCGCTTTCGAGACTGCCAGTTTGGGCGATCGCCGTCTCCACCGATGTCGGTCCATCCTGAGACGGCCCGCCCCCCGGACGGGATTGGGCTTGGGTTTGGGGTTGTGAACCTACGGGTAAGCTGCAACTCACCGCAGAAGGTACCATCGCCAAGACCATCAGAACAGTTAACGGACGTGGAATAGCCATGCAGAATAACTCTGGGGATTAGCAGGAGTGAGCGTCGTGAAGAGGGGTTCTAATTCTGAGATTCTGCTTAACATTTTTATGATATTTTGCTGCCAACCTTACCGCTCATAGTTACCTTCCCCCTAAAGGTAGATATTTTAATTGCAGTTGCAAAAAATGTTGAGGTTGGGGTGGGCGATCGCTAAATAACCCTACGGCTTTTCTATGAAATAAGGATGAAATGTAGAACATCCACAAGGTGTTATAGCCTGAGGCTTTTGAGGCAGGTACGTTACATGCAACGTACCTGCCTCAAAAGCCTCAGGCTGCTCTATATAACCCTTATCGAACTGGTGAGTGATGAGAGATGAATGGGACGAACCCCATCCATCTCTCATCACTCACCAGTTCGGAGCTGTATTAAGAATCCAGATTAAATCAACGTTTCCAGCAGACTGGTGCCTAGGTAGACGTAAGCGCCGACAATAAAGGGTGAACTCAAGAGCAACGCCAGGAAGAAATCTGGATAACGAATTTTAGTGAGCCCGACCGCATAACTCACAATATCTTGAGCGAGGGGCATCACCATAGCCATGTAGAAGACGCTATGTTGGCTTTTGAGCTGGCGCGTGAGTCGATCCAACTGGATCACATTACGTGCGCCAATAAACCGAGCGATGACCTTACGTCCATAGTGGCGAGACAGCAAGAAATTGAGGTGACATCCCAGCAAACATCCCAGCAGGCTGAGCCAAAATCCATCAGCTCTACCAAATAGCGCACCGCTCAAAACATAGATAGAACTGCCACTCAGGGGCGCCACAACCAAGCTTACGGCACACAGCAAAATGTAAACCAGGGGAGCCCAAACCCCTGCCCGGTGAACGTACTGTTGGGCATTTTCTAAACCGATGGCTCTCAGAATAAGTGCCATCCCAACGTAAGTGACGGCCACTATCAGGAGGGCCAGTAGAATTTTGCGGACGGGAATACCCGATTGCATCGTTAAACCATTACCGTGCCGATGGCCCATGATGAACCTAACAAAGGTGTAACATTTGCGTCAAACTTTAAAGGGAGGACCGGAAAGGTCACTTAGTTATGCAATCCCACTAAGCAATTCAACCTTTCTTGGGGTTGTTCAAGCACCCGCTAAACGGGTGATAAGGGGAGGGACGAAAGACTGATGTTGCAAGGCGACACTATTGCGGCGATCGCTACCGCCATTGTGCCCCAACAGGGGAGCGTGGGCATTGTACGCCTATCGGGGCCGGAGGCGCTGGCGATCGGCCGTACCCTCTTCCATCCTCCTGGCAAGCCACCCTGGGAAAGCCATCGCATTCTCTATGGCAATATACTCCAGCCCCGCACTGGCCAACTGATCGATGAGGGCTTGCTCCTGCTCATGCTGGCTCCCCGCTCTTACACCCGTGAGGATGTAGTAGAGTTGCACTGCCACGGTGGCATCATGGCTGTGCAGCAGGTGTTGCAGGCATGCCTCGAACTGGGGGCGCGGCTGGCCGAACCAGGCGAGTTCACCTTGCGGGCTTTTCTAAATGGGCGAATTGATCTGACCCAGGCTGAAAGCATTTCAGATTTGGTGGGCGCGCGATCGCCCCAGGCCGCCCAAACTGCCCTGGCCGGATTGCAGGGGAAATTGGCCCAGCCCATCCGTAGCCTCCGTCAAACTTGCCTGGACATTTTGGCAGAAATCGAAGCTCGCATCGATTTTGAGGAAGACTTACCGCCTTTGGATGAGGCAGAAATTCAGATGCAACTGGCCCAGGTGCTCCAAACCGTAACCGACATTCTGGATACGGCTGATCGGGGGGAACTGCTCCGTAGCGGGTTGAAAGTGGCGATCGTAGGGCGTCCCAACGTGGGCAAGTCGAGCTTGCTGAATGCCTGGAGTCGCAGCGATCGCGCCATTGTCACTGACCTTCCCGGCACCACACGGGATGTCGTGGAGTCGCAGTTGGTGGTGCAGGGCATTCCTGTGCAAGTGCTCGATACGGCAGGCATTCGGGAGGCAGAGGATCGGGTGGAGCAGATTGGGGTGGAGCGATCGCGCCAGGCTGCCCAGGCTGCGGATTTAGTGCTCTTGACTATCGACGCCGAGCAGGGCTGGATGCCAGACGATGAAGCGATTTACCAACAAATTACCAGTCCCGAGGAGAAGCGCCCACTGATTCTGGTCATTAATAAAATCGACCGGGTATCATCCAAATCGATTGACCCGGTGCCATACCCCAAAAACTTTGCACAGGTCGTCTATACTGCCGCCGCTCTAAATCAGGGTATCCCGGATCTGGAAGAGGCTATCCTTCAGGCAGTGCAGCACCAGGCAGTGCAAGCAGCAAATCTGGATGTTGCCATTAACCAGCGTCAGGCCGCTGCACTACTTCAGGCCCAAAACGCTCTTCAGCAGGTGCAGGCTACCATCCAAAATCAACTCCCCCTCGATTTTTGGACGATTGATCTTCGCAGCGCCATTCAAGCTCTTGGAAGTATCACGGGAGAAGAGGTAACGGAATCTGTGCTCGATCGCATCTTCAGCCGCTTTTGCATTGGTAAGTAAGGGGATGTGCAACTTGGAATAGAACTAACAGAACCCTAGATTTTTGGGTTTTAAGTTGCATATTGCGGTGAGTAAGCTAAGTTCGGGTTAAGGGCGTTTTCGAGTGCCGCGCGTTGCGCGGCACTCGAAAACGCTCATTTTGGCGTGCGCAAAGCGCACGCCAAAATGAGCACTTCAGCTTATCCCGAACTGAGGTTGAGTAAGGTCAAATCCCGATTGAATAGCCAGTAATAAGGATTATTACCATCTCACTATCCCTTATTACGGCTATTCAACCAAGTGCTATACAACTATTACTTCTCTAAGATTTTGTATTTCTTAGCAGAAATTGACAGCCGCAAGAGAAAGGATTTGGGCTTTCAATACGATGGTCTTGTACTACTTCAATGGCTAAATTGCTTTGATAGATCAATTTGTCATAATCCATTAGCGCATTCCACTTAATTTTTCCGGTTGGAAAACCGATGTTTAATGCTGCATCTTCAATTAACGCTTGCCATTTTTGGACCTCAGGATTCTGCGATTTGCAGTAATCAAGGATGGCAATCAGAGCATTGGATTTGGTGACTCGCAAAATTTCTTGTAGGGCACGCACTGGATTAGCAACAACGCATAGCGTAAATCCAGATGCCGCTGCATCAAAACTGTTATCAGCAAAATCTAAATTTTCGAGATTGGCTACTTTTAATGTGAGATCAGCCATGATGTTCTTCTTGCGGGCTTCCTGTAGCATCCCCTCGGAAAGATCTATCCCGGTAACTTGTACCCCAGCCGGATAAGCGGGAAGATTCAATCCGGTTCCAACAGCGGCATCCAGAACTGTTTGACCCGGCTGCAGATTTAATGTGCTAATAAACGGCTCTCGCTCGACGTGCCAGTAGCGCTGCATGATTGCTTCATACTCTGCCGCCCCATGGTCGTAGGTCGCGATAACCTGTTCGATTGGCATAAGACTACTCACTATCTAAATGTTGGAAGTCTAGCACCCAATTTCAAAGTTTTGATTACCCGGTAAGCAGCTCAGTCTAATTAAATATAGGGTTTAGAAGGCTATGCTGACTATGAAGTGGTCAGCATAACCTTCTAAACCCTGTGTGGTTTTATTCCTTACTTCTCTCATACTTTTGGGATTACTTAAAGCTGCTTCAATTTCTTAAATATTTTCTTAAGAAAAGAGATATATGGCAGAGGAAATTTGCTATGAGATGTATTCAAAAGAATTATTTTTCAGAAAAAACTGGGCTACTTTAAGAAGCTAGAAATTGGAAAAAGTAGCCTCCTGATCTGTAAATTTTGAGTTGTTGTAAATTGGGGACTTAAATATTTTTGTTGTGTAGTACGCAAAGAACACTACATAATAAAAATATTCAAGCTTTGATGATGAGGGCGATCGCCCATTCCTCAGCTTGGTTTTGACCCTTGCGAAGTACGAGTAGTAACACCGAACTCAGCAGAATACTCTTGCAAAGCATTACTATTTGTAAGCTTTACTCACAGGTAATCAACCTTTCTTAATAGTGCTCAAACGCCGCTTGGTGATAGAAATATAGGCTTGTGGGTTTATAGGAGAGATGGCAACCGTTCTCATCGATGAGCTTTGAGGTTTGCAACAGAATATGAACATTGTTTCATGACATATCTGACAATTTCCTTAAGATGAGCGATCCCCAAGAATTCTCATTAGAGAATTCAAGCGTCATCTTGTATCTACGAGAAAAGGACTCGTTTCAATCCTTAGCATTAGCATTCACCCGAAATACTTGGAAGAACTGAGTATTTTTACCCTCAAAAAGCTCTTCCCCTGAAAAGGACTGTGACTTTTTTGAAGAAGTCACAGTTTTGAACGTCTTCATTCGAGCAGCCCTTTAGCCCTGGCTGTTCGCTCTCAAAGGCTTTTAACTCGGTTGCTGTTCCCAAATCCTGAATCTGTCGAGTCCATTGCTCAGGAGTTTGAGATTAGCCAATCGATGAGATTTGTTCAGGCTCATCTTTCCCCATTGAGGGAAGTCAGTGCCATAACTTTCCCTCGTTACACATCCCCTTTCGCTACTTTCGAGTATCCACAATGAACCACTACCAAGCGCCATCTCGTCAGGGCCTGTACGATCCCCAATTTGAACACGATGCCTGTGGAGTTGGCTTTATCGTCCACATGAAGGGGCAGAAGTCCCACGACATCGTGAAGAACGCCCTCACTATTCTCTGCAATCTGGATCACCGGGGGGCTGTGGGAGCCGAGTTCAATACAGGAGATGGAGCCGGCATTCTGTTTCAGGTGCCGCATCTGTTCTTGCAGAAGACGATGGCAGCTCAGGGGATCACGTTGCCCGAAGCCGGTCAGTATGGCGTGGGCATGATTTATGGGTCGCCTGATGAAGGGCAGCGATCGCGCGGTCGCCAAATTTTTGAACAGGTGGTTGCTGAAGAAGGGCTACGCGTTCTAGGGTGGCGTGATGTCCCCACAGATAACTCTTCCCTGGGTAACACTGCTAAAGCCAGCGAACCCTTGATGCAGCAGGTGTTCATCGAACGGGGCGCAAGTTTCGCGGATGACCTCGCATTTGAGCGCAAACTCTACGTCATCCGCAAGCGCTCCCATGGCCTGATTCGCACTCACGACTGCGATCCCTACTGGTATCCTTCCAGCCTTTCGGCCCGCACCATCGTCTACAAAGGGATGTTGATGCCGGGGCAGGTGGCTGATTACTACCCGGATTTGCGCGATCCCGACCTCACCAGTGCGCTGGCGATGGTGCATTCTCGCTTCAGCACCAACACCTTCCCGAGCTGGGAGCGATCGCACCCCTACCGCTACATCGCCCATAACGGTGAGATCAACACCCTGCGCGGCAACATCAACTGGATGAATGCGCGGCAGTCCCTCTTTGCGTCTGAGCTATTTGGTGATGACATCCAGAAGATTCGTCCCGTAATTAACATGGATGGCAGCGACTCGCTGATCTTCGATAACGCGCTGGAATTGCTGGCATTATCTGGGCGATCGCTCCCCCATGCGGTGATGATGATGATCCCGGAACCGTGGAGTGCTCATGAGTCCATGGACGAGGCGAAGAAAGCCTTCTATGAGTACCATTCCTGCCTGATGGAGCCATGGGATGGCCCCGCCTCCATTGGCTTCACCGACGGTACGGTGATTGGTGCGGTGCTCGATCGCAACGGCCTGCGCCCCTCCCGGTACTACATCACCCAGGACGATCTGGTGATTATGGCGTCCGAAGCGGGAGTTCTCCCCATCGAGCCGGACCGAATCATTCGTAAAGGCCGCCTGGAGCCAGGCCGGATGTTCCTGGTCAATACGGAAGAAGGCCGTATCGTGGCCGATGAAGAAATCAAATCCCAAATCATCAACGAACATCCCTACGGCGACTGGCTGGCTCAAAATCTCGTTGATCTCGATCAACTTCCCGCTGCTCCCATCGCTCCTCTAACTTCTCAACTCCCCCTCCCGCAGCGTCAAAAAGCCTTTGGTTACACCTTCGAAGAACTGCGGCTACTGCTGACTCCCATGGCTAAGGATGGCGTTGAGGCAGTGGGATCAATGGGTACCGATACCCCGCTAGCGGTGTTGAGCGATTGCCCCAAGCTGCTCTACGACTACTTTCAACAACTCTTCGCCCAGGTCACCAACCCACCGATTGACTCCATTCGCGAGGAAATTATTACCTCGGCCATTACCACCATCGGCTCTGAGAAAAACCTGCTGGAACCGACACCGGAAAGCTGCAATCTGATCAAGTTGCAAAAGCCTATCCTGACTGACGCAGACCTGGCAAAGCTGAAAGGCATTCAGCAGGGTGGATTTAAGTCCGTCACCTTGCCAATACTGTTCCCCGCAGCGGATGGGGTGCAGGGTCTAGAGGCTCGGATGGAAGCGCTGTTTGCGGAAGCGGATGGGGCGATCGCGGATGGCGTGAATCTGCTGATTTTGAGCGATCGCGACCTCAGTGTGGACCGTGCAGCCATCCCAGCACTGATAGCCGTAGCTGGCCTGCATCACCACCTGATCCGCCAGGGCACCCGCACTCGCGTCGGCCTCATTCTTGAATCTGGCGAACCCCGCGAAGTCCATCACTTTGCAGTGCTGATGGGCTACGGCTGCTGTGCCATCAACCCCTACCTGGCCTTTGAGACAATCGCTAACATGATCGATGAGAAATTGTTGCTGGGTGTGGAATACAGCACCGCTTGCAAGAACTACGCCAAGGCAGCGACCAAGGGAATCGTCAAGATTGCCTCGAAGATTGGCATTTCGACCCTGCAAAGCTATCGAGGAGCGCAGATCTTTGAGGCGATCGGCCTGAATCAAGCGGTGATCGATCGCTACTTCACCTGGACGGCTTCTCGCATTGAAGGGGCTGACCTGGACGTGCTAACTCAGGAAGCGCTGATGCGTCATAGCCACGCATTCCCCACCAGTGCTGCTCAAGACTTTACGTTGGATGTTGGCGGCGAGTACCAGTGGCGGCGGGATGGTGAGGCCCACCTGTTCCGGCCTGAAACCATCCACCTGCTGCAACGGGCAGTGCGCGAGGACGACTACAGCCTGTTCAAGAAATACGCCGAATCAGTCAATGACCAGAGCAAGCAGCACTTCACCCTGCGCGGTCTGCTCGACTTCAAACAGCGCGAGCCGATCCCCCTGGAAGAAGTGGAGCCTGTGGAGGAAATCGTCAAACGGTTTAAGACCGGGGCGATGAGCTATGGCTCGATTTCCAAGGAAGCGCATGAGACATTAGCGATCGCCATGAACCGTCTCGGCGGCAAGTCCAACACGGGTGAAGGCGGCGAAGACCCCGAACGCTACACCTGGACAAACGAGCGCGGTGATTCCAAGAACAGTGCCATCAAACAAGTTGCTTCTGGCCGCTTCGGTGTCACCAGCTTGTATCTCTCCCAGGCGCGTGAAATCCAGATCAAGATGGCCCAGGGTGCGAAACCTGGTGAAGGGGGCCAGCTCCCTGGTGGAAAGGTGTATCCCTGGGTTGCCAAGGTGCGCCACTCAACCCCCGGTGTGGGTCTAATTTCCCCACCGCCCCACCACGACATCTACTCTATTGAAGACCTGGCCGAGCTAATTCACGACCTGAAGAATGCCAATCGGGAAGCCCGCATCAGCGTCAAGCTGGTGTCTGAAGTGGGTGTGGGAACGATCGCCGCTGGAGTTGCCAAGGCTCACGCTGATGTGGTGCTAATCTCTGGCTTTGATGGCGGCACAGGTGCCTCACCCCAAACCTCCATCAAGCACGCTGGCCTGCCCTGGGAATTAGGGTTGGCTGAAACTCACCAAACGTTGGTACTGAACGACCTCCGCAGTCGAATTGCAGTGGAGACAGATGGGCAGATGAAGACGGGTAGGGATGTGGCGATCGCCGCTCTCCTCGGTGCCGAAGAATTCGGCTTCTCCACTGCTCCTCTGGTCAGCCTTGGCTGCATCATGATGCGGGTCTGTCATAAGAACACCTGCCCTGCCGGGATTGCCACCCAGGATCCCGAACTTCGTAAGAGCTTCGTGGGCGATCCCCAGCACGCCGTCAACTTCATGCGCTTTGTCGCAACAGAGCTGCGGGAAGTCATGGCTCAACTCGGCTTCCGCACGCTCAGCGAGATGGTCGGTCGCACTGACATTCTGGAAGCGAAGCAAGCGGTGGATCACTGGAAGGCCAAAGGCATTGACCTATCGAAGATCCTGTATCAACCCGACGTTGGCCCCGAGGTTGGTCGTTACTGCCAGATTCCTCAGGATCACGGCCTCGCAAAATCCTTGGACATCACCACCCTGCTGGATCTGTGCAAACCTGCGATCGAAAATGGCGAGAAGGTCAGTGCCACCCTACCTATCCGCAATACGAACCGCGTGGTGGGCACTATCCTTGGCAACGAAATCACTAAACGCCATTGGGACGGATTAGCAGAGGACACGGTTCATCTTCACTTCCAGGGCAGTGCAGGCCAAAGCTTCGGCGCATTCGTGCCCAAGGGTGTGACGCTGGAATTGGAGGGGGATGCCAACGATTACTTCGGTAAGGGATTGAGTGGCGGCAAGCTGATCATTTACCCCGATAAAGCTTCCACCTTCGCCCCCGAAGAGAACATCATCATCGGCAACGTCGCCTTTTACGGCGCAACAGGCGGAGAGGCGTTCATCAATGGCATGGCTGGAGAACGCTTCGGCGTTCGCAACTCGGGCGTGAAAACCGTCGTGGAAGCCGTTGGTGACCACGGTTGCGAATACATGACAGGCGGTAAGGTCGTCATCCTTGGCAAGACAGGGCGCAACTTTGCGGCTGGTATGAGTGGTGGTGTGGCCTACATCCTCGACGAAGCGGGCGACTTTGCGACCCGCTGCAACACTCAAATGGTCGGCCTCGAAAGCCTGGAGGAACCGGAAGAAATCCAAGACCTCCGCGAACTGATTCAGAAACACGCCGATTACACCCGTAGTCGTAAGGCCGCTGAGGTGTTGGCCAATTGGGAGGCCAGTGTGCCCAGGTTTGTGAAGGTAATGCCTCGCGATTACAAGCGGGTGTTACAGGCCATTCAGACGGCGATCGCCGATGGCCTCACTGGAGACGACGCCCTCACCGCTGCCTTCGAAGCGAATGCCCGCGATGTCGCCCGCATCGGTGGCGGTTGATAACACCCGTAAGGGCGAATGACTATTCGCCCCTACAGCCTATTGATTATTAGCAGCGAGGGTATTGACCAGGCTAATGACAGACGGAGTGATATTGGAGAGCACTACTACCGAGGCTGCCGCGATGATGATAGTCGTTGCCATGCGGACCATCCCATCGGTTCCCTTCTGGAAGGAATCGAACTTGTACTGAGAGTGTTTAGATTTTTGTGTAAGCCTTTAGATTTTTAATAGTTGAAGCGTCCTGGAAATAGGATAGCAAAATGAGACAAGGCTGCCTTCCAATTTTTTATCGGTCGATTCCATCGCTTAGCAATGTTGTTCATGGCCAAATACATCAGCTTGAAAACAGACTCCTCATCTGGAAACACAGCCTTGGTTTTAA